>JANOXY010000086.1:0-15837 GCA_031418675.1 Pseudomonadota bacterium | reverse complement strand
TGTTGCGATTTTGATGAAAAAAGCGCAGCAAAGTAAGGTTGATCTGCCCCATGAGGTCGCCTTTTTTATCGGCAAGCGATTTCGTTCGAATATTCGGGAGTTGGAAGGAGCCTTGCACCGCGTTGTAGCGAACGCGCATTTCACTGGCAATCAAATTACTCTGGAATTCGCGAAAGAAGCGTTGCGGGACCTACTTGCCCTTCAAGACCGCTTGATAACCATGGACAATATTCAGAAGACCGTTGCCGAATACTACAAGGTGCGCATCGCTGATTTATTGTCAAAGCGGCGAACACGTTCTATCGCGCGTCCGCGACAAGTGGCGATGGCCTTATCGAAAGAGCTTACGAACCACAGCCTGCCTGAAATCGGTGATGCCTTTGGTGGTCGCGACCACACAACGGTCATTCATGCGTGTCGAAAAGTTGCGGAACTGAAAGCTAGCGATTCCCGAATTCAGGAAGATTACGCTAATCTTGAAAGGATACTCACAACTTGAATACAACTGGTTTAATAAGCTGTGGACAAGTTTCATACCCGGATTCCAGCTTTTTTTGTGCACTGCTTATACACCGGTAACACCAAGATTTTGGTGCAAATCGAGTGAATATTTTTGTTTTAAATCAATTGAATAAGATTTATCCCCGGTATCCAGCGCTCTAATAATAGATACAACAATGAAGATCAAAATCACAAGAGAAATACTGTTACCGGTTCTTCAGGCAGCCAATAACGTTGTTGAACGTAGGCAGTCACTCCCAATTTTGAGCAATGTCCTATTTGTTGCCGGAGATGACGGGATTCAAATTACGGCTACCGACATGGAGGTCGAACTGGTAAGCAAAATCGAAAACCCCGTCGCCGAAGCAGGCAGCGTTGCCCTTCCGGCACGAAAACTCTTCGACATTTGTCGAGCTCTACCGGCCGACTCGGAAATGACGATCGATGCGTCAGGAACCAAGGCAAAAATCGCTTCAGGGCGGAGTCGTTTTTCGCTTGCCGCTATGAAAGCAGACGAGTTCCCCAGTATCGGCGCATTCGAAACCAGCGTGATTCTTGATCTCCCGACAGGCACCTTGTCTGATTTACTGGAGAGCACCAGTTTTGCAATGGCACATCAAGACGTCCGCTACTATCTGAACGGGCTTCTTTTGGAGATCGATAGCAGTCGGATCCGAGCGGTAGCTACTGACGGTCATCGTTTAGCGATGACCGATAAGCTTGTAGATATATCGCTGGAAGCCCCGAGGCAATGCATCGTCCCTCGTAAGGGTGTGATGGAAATAGTCCGGTTGCTGAATCAGACGAATGGCACGACTCAAATCGCCGTAGGTGAGAATCATTTCCGCGTCAGTTCTGGACATCAATCACTCACGACAAAGCTGGTTGACGGACGGTTTCCAGATTACGAGCGAGTTATTCCGCGGGAAACGGACAATCGTGTCGTCGCCAGTCGCGAGGCGTTACGCGCGGGCTTAAGTCGTGCTTCAATTCTTTCAAACGAAAAATTCCGTGGTATTCGATTGATTCTTAAGAAGAATCTTCTTACCGCTGTAGCCCACAATCCTGAACAGGAAGAAGCGGAAGAGGAGATTGAGGTCGAGTACAGTGGGGCAGCCGTTGAAGTGGGCTTCAACGTCTCCTACTTGTTGGACGTTCTCGGCGTAATGAGGTCGGACACCGTGCGCCTTGATCTCATCGACGCGCAGAGTAGTTGTTTGTTGCAGGCGCCGGAAGATGCAACGTCACGTTATGTAGTGATGCCCATGCGGCTGTAGGGAATTAGCTGTTTTTCAAGAAATTATTCTGCTAAATTTTTTAGTGTTTTTTACTCGGGCGACGGGGTCTCTAAAGTGAGATTCTTGTCGCTTGGGATCTTAAATCTTCGCTGTTTTCGGGAGCTGAGTTACCGGCCCGATCCAGGTGCTAACCTAATTCATGGTGACAATGGGAGCGGCAAAACGACGCTTTTAGAAGCGCTTTATATTGCTAGCATTGGAAAGTCTTTTCTAAGCAACCGAACCGCGGATCTGGTGTTATCTGGTTCTAGTGGATTGTCGATTACAGCAGAGGTGGGGGAAGTCTCGACAAGATTTGATACGTCGGTGATTGTGGTCAAAAAGTATAAATCTGCCACGCAGATCACGCTTGACGGTCAAACGGTAACGACGGCGTCGACCTTAGCGCGAAACCTCCCGGTTCTGGTGATTAACTCCAGGGCTCCCGACCTTCTGGTGGAAAATCCAAGTAATCGTAGGGCCTTACTAGATAAATCGTTGTTCCACGTGGAACCGTCTTATGTCGGGTTATGGAAAGACTATAGACATGCCCTTAGACAGCGTAATGAACTGCTTCGTCGATCCATGAAATCCCAAGTGTCCTATTGGGAAATGAAACTAGGCGAAAGTGGCGAAGCCATAAACGCAGCCCGAGAATCGCTCGTTTCCTCGATCAACCAAAAGTTGAGCATTAGCGAAATCCCTGGTATCGGCATTGGTGAAGTCCATTTCGAATTCTCTCCCGGATGGCATAGGGAGTCCGGACTAGCCGAACAACTCCATGAAGATTGGGACCGCGATCAGGAAATCGGTTACACCTTGGCCGGTCCGCACAGAGCAGACCTATCTTTATGGTGCGGTGATCGGCCTGTTTCTAAAAGGCTTTCGCGAGGTCAGTCGAAGATGGTCGTGTGTCTCGTGATGACGGCCATCGCTGAATTCATTAAAACTGGGTCGTTCGCACCCGTTATACTTGTGGACGATTTGGTAGCGGAACTCGACGACAAGATGCTCTGCCAGGCCGTTAGCTCTATACAGGCCGTTGAGACGCAGTGTTTTTTTACTGCTATAAAGCCCACCGAAATTCGGTCCATCTTGCCCAGCAATACATCTATGTTCCACGTGGAACGAAACGATCAGAAACGTTTTCCGGCGTGAGCGAAATGCAATGAGCTACGATTCAAAAAACATCAAGGTATTAAAGGGTCTCGATGCTGTAAGAAAGCGGCCAGGAATGTACATCGGCGATACCGATGACGGGACAGGACTGCACCACATGGTTTTCGAGGTTGTCGATAACTGTGTGGACGAAGCACTCGCCGGACATTGCAAAAATATCGATGTTCGCATCCACAGTGATGGTTCAGTAACCGTTACCGACGACGGACGCGGGATTCCAGTTGATATCCACGAGGAAGAGCAGCTTTCAGCCGCCGAAGTCATCATGACAACCCTCCATGCCGGAGGGAAATTTGACGACAACTCCTACAAAGTTTCCGGTGGCCTTCACGGCGTAGGTGTCTCCGTCGTCAATGCTCTTTCCGATAAATTGATCCTCCAGATCCGACGCGAGGGTAAGCTCTGGCGCCAGGAATACCACGAGGGTGATCCACTTAGCCCTTTAGCAGCTGTAGGCGACACGGATCGCAACGGCACAGAAATTCGGTTCTACCCCAGCGCCAAGACCTTCACCAACATTGAATTTCATTACGACATATTGGCCCGACGCTTAAGAGAACTATCGTTTCTTAACTCCGGACTTCGAATTAATCTTTCAGACGAACGCTCTGACAAAAAGGACTTGTTCGAATATGAAGGCGGCATTGCGGCTTTCGTTGAGCTTCTCAACAAAACAAAAACGCCTCTGCACCCGGCGGTGATCCAAATCGGTGGGTCGAAAGACAACATCGTTGTAGAGGTTGCGATGCAATGGAATGACTCCTATCAAGAGAACATCTACTGCTATACCAACAATATTCCGCAACGCGATGGCGGGACCCATCTTGCAGGCTTTCGTGCGGCACTTACACGCACCTTAAACCAGTACCTAGAAAAAGAAGGTATTGCCGCCAAGCACAAAATTACCATCGCGGGCGAGGACGTTCGAGAAGGCCTTACCACGGTCTTGTCTATCAAATTGCACGATCCGAAATTCTCCTCCCAAACCAAAGAGAAGCTGGTATCCAGCGAAGTTAAAGGGTCCGTGGAATCTATCGTCTCGGATAGCCTGCAGACATTCTTGCTTGAACATCCCCAGGATGCTCGCGCGATCATGGCGAAGATCGTTGACGCAGCTCGTGCTAGAGAAGCCGCGCGCAAAGCCCGCGAGCTGACTCGCCGTAAAACAGCGTTAGATGTTGCCGGATTACCCGGAAAACTCGCCGACTGCCAAGAACGCGATCCGTCGCGTTCCGAACTATTTATTGTCGAAGGAGACTCAGCAGGCGGTTCTGCGAAACAAGGCCGCGATCGCCGCAATCAGGCCATTCTCCCGCTGAAAGGTAAGATCCTAAATGTCGAAAAGGCTCGCTTCGACAAGATGCTATCTTCAACGGAAGTAGGCGCGCTAATCACGGCACTCGGATGCGGTATCGGCGTGGAGGAGTACGATCCATCCCGACTTCGCTACCATCGCATCATAATTATGACCGACGCCGATGTAGATGGATCCCACATAAGGACTCTGCTCCTAACGTTTTTCTACAGACAGATGCCGGAACTGGTTCAGCGGGGCCATATATTCATCGCTCAACCCCCCCTCTACAAGGTCAAGAAGGGCAAAAACGAACGTTATCTCAAGGACGAACCAGAGCTTGACGCCTATTTCATGGAACTTGCCATTAACGATACCGAAATCGACTTGGGAGGCGTTCGACTTTCATCAGATCGACTCGCAGAAGTCGGTCGAGAATACCTGTTTCTGCAGCAAATCCAGCGACGCCTGGAAGCCAGATACGCATCGGTGATCCTCAGGGGTATGCGCCGGGCCCAAGAACTCAAAAGCCCTGAAATAGCTAGCCTCGAAACTATCGAACAGTGGTTGGTCCACTTTGCGACCGCACTTAACTTGGTGATCGGTGGCGAGCGACCGATGGCCACCATCGAACTTAACTATCAATCCATCGAGTCCTGGTCCTTGTTAATCCGCGCCGTAGTCAACGGATCTTCACTCACAGCGCGACTCGACCGCGAGTTCTTCTCTAGTTCTGAGTATCGCCACTTGAACCGTCTCGGACAGATTTTTGACGATCAACAACTTGGCTCTGTTGCGGTTCACCGCGGCGACGACGTCACACCTCTCAACTCGATGGGCGAAGCGTTCTCGATGCTACTCGACACCACCCGTCGAGGTGTCACGGTACAAAGGTACAAGGGCTTGGGGGAAATGAATCCTGAACAGTTATGGGAAACCACCATGAACCTTGAGACTCGCAACCTGATGCAAGTCAAGATCGAAGATGCCGTTGCGGCTGATCAGATTTTTTCCACCTTAATGGGAGATCAAGTCGAACCGCGACGGGAATTCATCGAACGCCATGCGCTCAGCGTTACGAACCTCGATACCTAGTCGAGACTAGCTTTCCCATCGACCTGGCGGTGCGGTGTTGCCGCAACCGCCAGACAGATGATTCTTGCTGCACCGGCAGCCCGTAGAACCTCTGCAAGAGCGCTGCAAGTCGACCCGGTGGTTATCACATCGTCTACGAGAGCGATGCGCTTGCCTAAAACCGATGTGGTGGTTTGGAAGACACCCTTGATGTTCTCACGTCTTGCGGCGGCTCCGAGTAGAGATTGCGGCGCTCCGCCGCCCAGGCGCTTCACTACGTCGTAACGCACCGGCTTGCCGCTGGCCTTCCCCAGGCCGCGCGCCAATTCACCTGCCTGATTAAACCCTCTGTCTAGGAATCGTCGGGATGACAAAGGAACAGGGACTAAAAAATCGATCCCCTTGAGATGGTGCGTAAAGGCCTCAGCGAAGCACGTCTGCAGAGCAGTTAATGCACCCAGGTCCCTGTGAAACTTAGTACGCCTAACCAAATTAATTATCGGGAACTCGTACCGATAAGTAGCAAAAGCCACGTCAACGGCGGTGATTGTGCGCCTAAGCTTCGCTTCTGCGCGGATCGGGAAGTCAGCTAAGCAAGCGTCGCAAACGCCGTGCATATCGGCATCCAAGTCACCGCAAACCAGGCAGACGCTAGCGCGCGACCAAGAGCTAAGATCCGACCATTTGTATAGTTTCGTTCGATTCCATAAACTCGACAGCGCGCCCATCCGTGGCACCTCGCTTGATTCCCAAACCCGAACATCAGACCCCGTGCTGGACGAGGACAAAACAATATGGCCACCCAAACAGCTCAGATCAATAAGACGCCGGCAAAACAGTTCCGTCATGACTGGCAGGCACAGGAAGTCCGAACGCTGTTGGATCAAGCTTTCAACGATCTACTGTTTCAGGCGCACACCGTCCACCGCGCGCACTTCGACCCGAATCGCGTTCAGCTGAGCACCTTGCTTAACATCAAATCAGGCGGCTGCCCCGAAGACTGCGCGTATTGCCCGCAGAGTGTCCGGTTCGACACCAACGTCTCGGCTGATCCTGTGCTGCCGCTCGAACAGGTGCTCCTTGCCGCCGCGCGTGCCAAGGCCGCTGGCGCCACGCGTTTTTGCATGGGCGCAGCGTGGCGCGCACCAAAAGACCGAGAACTGCAGCAGGTCATCCCGCTCATCGAGGGCGTTCGCGCTATGGGCCTCGAAACCTGCGTCACGCTCGGCATGCTGAACACAAACCAAGTGAACACGCTGCGTGACGCTGGCCTCGACTACTACAACCACAACCTTGATACCTCCCCCGAGTTCTACGGCAACGTCATCACGACGCGCACTTACGACGATCGTCTGAACACGCTAGCGCGAGTGCGGGACGCCGGAATCAAGGTTTGCTGTGGCGGTATCGTTGGACTCGGCGAAGGCGCCCAGGACCGCAGCGAGTTGCTGCGCACGTTAGCGAATCTTCCAAGCCACCCGGAGTCCGTACCGATCAATCTGCTGGTGCGTGTCGAAGGCACACCGTTAGCGAATGCCGAATCTGTCCATCCAATCGACTTTGTGCGCACTATCGCTACAGCGCGTATTTTGATGCCGGCGTCTCACGTACGGCTGTCTGCTGGCCGTACGAATATGACAGATGAATTGCAGGCACTTTGCTTTTTCGCTGGCGCCAACTCCATTTTCTACGGGGAACAACTACTCACCACTGCTAATCCAGATGTGAGTAACGACCAGCAACTATTCAATCGTTTGGGTCTGAGTCCCACGCCACTGCACACCCATTCCTGACACCGGACCTTGACGGTGTCGGATATGCTGGCGATGCGCATTTCAAACGGCTTGCACACCGCACGCGTTGCACATCGCACCCGGAGCTTAGACGAGCGCAGTAGTGCACAGCGCGTCACGATTACAATTGACGGTCGCTCGCTGGTTAATTTCACCAGCAACGACTATCTCGGTCTTGCCGCGCACCCTCGTGTTGTCGCTCGCGTTCAAGCCGAACTTCTACAGCACGGTTTTGGCAGCGGCAGCGCAGCACTTCTATCGGGTCGCTCCAGTTTGCATGCCGAGCTCGAGCGCGAGCTTGCAAGTTATACCGGCATGGATTCCGCGTTATTGTTTTCGTCCGGTTATCTGGCAAATCTCGGTGCTCTGACCGCACTAACTTCGTCACGTGACCTGCTGCTGCACGATCGCCTAAATCACGCCTCGCTGATCGACGGCGTGCTGGCGAGTGGTGCTCACCATCGTCGTTATCCCCACACAGACTCGCAGCGAGTGCAAAGCTTGCTGGAGCATGCGGAAAACGATTTGCGCTGGGTAATCACAGAATCGATATTCAGCATGGATGGTGATCTCGCGCCGCTGTCTACGCTCGACGACGTCTGCGCGGCACATGGTGCGGTGTTTTATATCGATGATGCCCATGGTTTCGGCGTGCTTAACGACGGCCGCGGGGCGGCCTCGGCACTGCCACCCGCTCGGCGCTCGGCACTCGTTACGATGATTACACTGGGAAAAACGCTAGGTTCGGTTGGCGGCGTGGTGCTGTCTAACGCGGCCGTCAGCGAATTCCTTGTGCAACGCGCTCGCACTTACATCTATGACACAGCGCTGCCACCGGTATGCGCGGCCGCTGCTCTCGAAGCCCTCGCTATCATGCGCGAATCGCCGCTGCGTACTCGTGAACTTCTTAGCCGTGTTCAGTTCTTTCGGGAGCGGGCCGCCGCCCTGCAGATTCCGCTTACGGCGAGTTCCTCTCCAATCCAACCGATCATGATCGGTAGCGACGCCGACGCCTTGCATGTCGCTCGCAGATTGTTAGAGGGGGGATTCTACGTGCGTGCCATAAGACCACCGACCGTTCCCGAAGGAACCGCACGGCTGCGCATTACGCTTACCCATGATCATAGCGATGAGCAAATTGACCTCTTGACCCGCGCACTCGCAAGCGCCCTGCAGCGATGAACCTGACACCACTCGCTAACTTGGACAAACGACGCGTCGCGGAAAGCTTCAACCGCGCAGCGCGCCGTTATGATCAGCACGATTTCCTGCAACGTGAGGTCGCAGCCCGCGCGCTCGAACGCCTCGACTATGTCACGCTTGAACCGGCAACCATCATTGACGTTGGTTCCGGCACAGGACGCTGCGCGCGTGCCCTCGCAACTCGATATAAACGCGCCCGCGTTGTGCAATGCGACCTTGCGCCCTCGATGTTGCAGCAGGCGCGCAGCCAGGAACGTAGATTTTTTTCACGCCAACGCTTCGTCGCAGCGGACATTGAACGACTGCCGTTCAAAGATGGCGCTTTCCAGTTGGCATTTTCCAGCCTCGCTCTTCAGTGGTGCCCGGATCTTCTCGCAGCCTTCAGTGAGGTGCGGCGCAGTTTGCAAACGGCGGGCCTGTTCATGTTCACTTCTCTAGGTCCGGACACCCTGCGCGAACTGCGCAAGGCCTGGTCCACTATCTCGAGCGCGCCACACGTCAATCAGTTCTTGGACATGCACGACATAGGCGATACCCTGGGACGAGCGGGATTCGGTGATCCAGTGATGGAAACGGAGTATCTGACCGTACCCTACGACGATGTTGTGACTTTAATGCGTGACCTCAAAGGCATCGGCGCCTCCAATAGCAATATCGAACGCTCCCGTGGCATGTTCGGTCGGCGTACTCTGTCCGCTTTGCAGACCGCATATGAATCCGAACGTAGAGCCGACGGCAAACTTCCCGCTACGTACGAAGTTGTCTACGGTCACGCCTGGGCCGTGGAAGGCTGCCGCCGGCAACCTAGCGACGTACACACCTTTCCGCTCGCGCAGCTGAAACGGCGATGAGCTTGTCGCTTTTCGTTACCGGCACTGACACGGGCTGCGGCAAAACCCGCGTCAGCTGCGGCTTGCTCGAAGCGATGTCGCAAGCCGGCATCAGCGCCGCTGGCATGAAACCGGTAGCGACAGGCGCAACGCGCGTCAACGGTCTATTGCTACACGATGACGTCAAGGCCTTGGTGGCCGCGTCGAATGTCGCTATTCCGCGCCGTTACGTTAATCCCTACCTGTACACACCCGCTTGTTCGCCAGATATCGCTGCCAGCGAAGCAAACACACCTATTAATTTGGCGGTCATCGAAGAGGCCTTCCGCTCCTGCCAAAGTCGCGCCGACGCAGTGGTCGTCGAGGGAGTGGGAGGCTGGTGCGTGCCGCTTAGTGACTCGCTATGGATCGAAGACCTCGCACGGCAACTGCAGCTACCCGTGCTGTTGGTTGTCGGCGTCCGATTGGGCTGCATCAATCACGCGGTGTTGAGTGCCCGAGCCATCATCGAGTCCGGTCTACCCTTGCTCGGCTGGATCGCCAATGTCATTGACCCTGATATCTACCAACTTGGTGCTGTTATCAACACCATCAGCCGTCACCTCGATGCACCGCGTTTGGCTACGCTTGATTGGTCGCCATCGGCCACCTCCACCTCCCTGGCCCCGGGCCTGGCGCCGTGTGTGGATCGACTGCGCGCCATGCGCTCACCCTGACGTCGAAATCCGCCCATGGTGAGCGAGCTCCTCACTCCTGATTCTCGCCGGGACGGTTGGCTCCTGTGCCCGACCCGCTCCATGACTTGGCGCCAGGCCAAACGTTTCATCCTTCTGGTCACCGCAATGAGTGCCTCGATTAGCGGGGTATTTGCCTACTTGGGTTTCTGGCTGGTGATGCCGTTCTCCGGTCTCGAAGCACTGGCCGTTGCTGTTGCCTTTTATCTTGTACTCCGGGACGGCGAACGGCGTGAGCTGGTGCGCTTCGAGGGCAGCCAACTAGTCATCGAAACGGGTAAGCGCAAACTCGAGCATCGGCACGAATTCCACTGTCTGTGGGTACGTGTGCATCTGGCCCGATCGCGCTATCGCTCCCACCCTACGCGCCTGTTCGTTGGCACCCATGGCCGCGCCATCGAACTTGGTCGATTCTTGACCGACCACGAACGCGAAACATTCTCGCAATCCCTGATTAACGCATTGAAGAAAAAGCGGTAGACTACCGCTGCCTCCATCCTGGCTACGACAGGTTCCGGCGCTCGTGGGAGGATACAAGTTCCTCCCCCGGAGCTGTCGAGGCAAGGTTTCAGACATTAAAAAAATCAGCACCAAACTGGTACGGACCAAACCCGCACGCGCTGTATCGGGAGTTTCAAGCATGACTTTTCTCAAGCATTCCAATCTATGGCGACAATTCGCGACATTGGCAGCCCTGCTCGGCTTGCCGCGCGCCGCCATGGCTGAATGGGGGCTCAATCTGCCACGGGGTGTGACGCCCTACAGCAATATCGTCTACGACCTGCACATGCTCGTGCTCGGTATCTGCGTCGTGATCGGCGTGGTGGTCTTCGGTTTGATGTTTTATTCCATCATTGCTTTCCGCAAATCCGCTGGCGTCAAGGCGGCCCAATGGCACGAGAGCACCAAGGTGGAGATCCTCTGGACCATCATCCCCTTCCTCATCCTGATCGGCATGGCCGTACCCGCGACCAAAGCCCTGATCATGATGGAGAACGTATCTAACGCTGACATGACCATCAAAGTCACCGGCTACCAGTGGAAATGGCACTATCAGTACCTGGATGACGGCATCAACTTTTTTAGCACCATGGCCAACGACAGCAATATGGCCCGCCAGCTGCACTCCGGCATCGACCCTGCGAGCGTTCCAAACTACCTCCTGGAAGTCGACAACCACCTGGTCGTCCCGGTCGGCAAAAAGATTCGCTTTCTGACCACCGCCGGCGACGTTATCCATGCCTGGTGGGTGCCCGCTCTCGGCTGGAAGCGCGACGCCATTCCCGGTTACATCAACGAATCCTGGGCCGAAATCCAGACCGCTGGCACCTACCGCGGCCAATGTGCCGAGCTGTGCGGCAAGGACCATGGCTTCATGCCGATCGTGGTCGATGCGCTGTCAGCGGAAGACTACGCTGCCTGGGTCACAAAAATGAAAGCCGCCACCCAGCATGCACAAACCGGCACCCCGACCGCCGCACCGGTTGTCGCACAGCAGTAGTCAGCGCGCGACGATAAATTTCGATTCGAATTTGTATACGAGGTTAGTTCCATGAGTGAGGCCGCCACCCACCACGACCACGATGATCACGGCTATCACGCCAGCGGCATCTCGCGTTGGCTGACCACCACCAACCACAAAGACATCGGGACCATGTACCTGGTGTTCTCACTGATAATGTTTTTTATCGGTGGCGCCATGGCGATGGTGATCCGCGCCGAGCTGTTCCAGCCCGGCCTGCAGTTCGTCGATCCGCAGTTCTTCAATTCCATGACCACCATGCACGCGCTGGTCATGATTTTCGGCGCAGTCATGCCGGCTTGGACGGGCTTCGCAAACTGGATGATTCCCATGATGATTGGGGCGCCCGATATGGCGCTGCCACGACTCAACAACTGGAGCTCCTGGATCCTGCCCTTCGCGTTCACACTCCTGCTGAGCACGGTATTCATGCCGGGCGGCGGCCCGGCTGGCGGCTGGACCATGTATCCGCCACTGGTCCTGCAGACCGGCGCAGCCTTTCCATTTCTGATCTTCGCCGTGCACTTCATGGGCGCGTCTTCAATTGCCGGTGCGATCAATATCATCGCTACGGTCTTCAACATGCGCGCACCGGGCATGACGCTCATGAAGCTGCCACTGTTTGTATGGACCTGGATCATCACCGCGTTTTTGCTGATCGCCTCGATCCCGGTGCTCGCCGGTGCCGTGACCATGTTGCTGACAGATAAATTTTTCGGCACGGCTTTTTTCAGCGCCGCTGGCGGCGGTGACCCGGTGATGTTCCAGCACATCTTCTGGTTCTTCGGTCACCCCGAGGTTTATATCTTGATCCTGCCCGCGTTCGGCATCGTCTCGGCAATCATCCCGACCTTCGCGCGCAAGCCTTTGTTCGGATACAGCTCGATGGTCTACGCCACGGGTGCCATTGCGTTCCTGTCGTTCATTGTGTGGGCGCATCACATGTTCACCGTCGGCATGCCGCTCGCCGGTGAGTTGTTCTTCATGTACACCACCGTGCTGATAGCAGTGCCCACTGGCGTTAAGGTTTTCAACTGGGTGGCCACCATGTGGCAAAGCTCGATGACCTTTGAGACCCCGATGCTGTTCGCCCTTGCCTTTGTCGTGTTATTCACCATCGGTGGTTTTTCCGGGCTCATGCTCGGTGTAACGCCGGTCGATTTCCAGTATCACGACACCTACTTCGTTGTAGCCCACTTCCACTACGTACTCGTCACCGGCGCAATTTTCGCTCTGATGGCCGGCACCTATTTCTGGTTGCCAAAATGGACTGGCCACATGTACGACGAGGGCCTGGGCAAGGCACATTTCTGGATCTCGACGATCTCGGTCAACGTGTTGTTCTTCCCACAACACTTTCTGGGTCTGGCTGGCATGCCGCGTCGCATTCCGGACTATTCCGTGCAGTTCGCCGATTTTAATATGGTTTCCAGCATCGGCGGCTTTGTCTTCGGGCTGTCGCAACTGTTGTTCGTCGCGGTGATCGTCAAATGTGTCAGGGGTGGTGCGAAGGCGACCAACCAGGTGTGGGAGGGTGCCCACGGCCTGGAGTGGACTTTGCCCTCTCCGCCGCCTTATCACAGTTTCAACACACCGCCCGAGCCTTCGACCATCGAAGGCGGCATGCGCTGAGGAAGGCGATGGATAGCAGCTCGATGAGCGATCAGCGCGTTGCCCAGCAACGGGCCGCGGCACGCACGGCTGTGGTACTCGCGGTGCTTGCGGTTGCGATTTACGCCTGGGTTTTCATTTCAAAGCTCTAAGCCATGAGTGAGCAGACGCAGCAATCCGCTAACCACCGCACCGTTACCAAGCTGGTGCTGGCGACTTGTTTGATGTTCAGCTTCGGCTACGCTCTAGTGCCTTTGTATAACGTGTTCTGCACCATCACGGGATTGAACGGCAAGACCGGACGTCTCACGGAAGCCGAGGCCCAAGCGTTAACGGTCGACACCAGCCGTTCGATAACGGTGGAATTCGTCACCAATGTCGACGCGCAGATGCCGTGGGATTTTAAGCCGCTGGTCAACAAGGTCGTGGTACATCCCGGCGTCGAGACCCAAGTGGAGTTCGAAGTGCATAACTGGGATGTCGGCAGCGTTGCCGGACAAGCGGTGCCCAGCGTTGCGCCAAATACAGTCGCCAAGTATTTCAAAAAAACCGAGTGCTTCTGCTTCACCCAACAGACCTTGGCCGCCAACGAAACGCGCCGCATGCCGGTGCGTTTTGTCGTCGATCCCCGGCTGCCGCCGGAGGTCACGGTCTTGACCTTGGGCTATACGTTTTTCCAGTCGCTCCAACCGATTGCATCAAACGCTGAAGCGGCCAAGCCGCGTTCATGAAGTCGGCAACGTCTTCGCGGATTCCATTTAAACCGAGAAACAAGTCATGAGTAGTGCAGCACACGCAGACCACGCAGACTATTACGTGCCAGAGCCGAGTCGCTGGCCGATCACCGCATCCATCGCGATCTTCACGATGTTTGTCGGCGGTGCAACCACTCTCAACGGCTTGTCCTTTGGGCCGATGGTCCTAGGCGCCGGCTTCCTGCTTTTCGTTTACATGATGTTTGGCTGGTTTGGCACCGTCATCGGTGAAAGCGAAACCGGTAAATACAATGAACAGGTCGACGTCAGCTTCCGCATGGGCATGGCCTGGTTTATTTTTTCAGAGGTCATGTTCTTCGCCGCATTTTTCGGCGCACTGTATTACGCCCGTATGTATTCGGTACCGTGGCTGGCTGGTGAAGGCGCCAAATTTGCGACCAACCAATACCTATGGCCGCAATTTGCCGCTGCTTGGCCACTGTTCGATCCGCCGTCCACCTACGGCTTCCGTCATTTCAAAGAAACCATCGGCGCCTGGGGCGTGCCGTTTACTAATACCCTCATCCTCTTGACCAGCGGCGCGACGGTGACCTGGGCCCACTGGGGCCTGCAGAAGGGTAACCGCACGCAACTGATTCTGGGCCTGATCGCAACCGTGGCGTTGGGCGCGACATTTGTATACCTGCAAACCGAGGAGTACGGGCATGCCTACCACTCACTCGGTTTGACGCTCAACTCTGGTATCTACGGCGCAACGTTTTTCATGCTGACGGGTTTCCACGGGTTCCACGTGACCATGGGTACTATCATGCTGGCGGTAGTTCTGGCGCGCTCAATGAGAGGCCATTTCACACCCAAACACCACTTCGCATTCGAAGCAGTGGCTTGGTACTGGCACTTTGTGGACGTGGTGTGGATCGGACTTTTCATTTTTGTGTACTGGCTCTAAGCCCAATCCCTGCACGGCAACGCGAGAGCGCCACCCTTGAGGTGGCGCTTTTTTTTCCGGTATCAATTCGGAGAAATGATCCCGAGGGCGTTGAGTATCGCGATGGCGATTACCAGCCCGATGGACAGTCCGACCCGTACGGTCAGCGCCTTGACAGTGGCCTTGCCATCGTCATCTTTGCGGCGCCGGAACAAACTCAAGAAGGCCGAGCCCAATGCGACGAGTATCATGAGGAAGATCCCTATGATCACGGATTTGACGATCGGGGATTCGGTCATGAGCTACTCAATTTTCGAAGTGGAACCGGCTTGATTATCGGTTATTTGTGCGCACGCTCTCAATCAATCCCTCGACCCGCATCGGCTTGACGGTGCTGCTGGTCGCTGCCTGCGCAGGGCTATCCAGCCTCGGTGTCTGGCAGCTTCATCGCGCCCACGAAAAGCAGAGTCGCTATCAGGCTTTCGCCCGCAACCAAGCCTCGCCTCCGCTGGTGTTTGAGGATCTCGCTTTTAGCTCCTCAGCAGCAGGGAATCTGTGGCGCCGCGTGATTGTGCGTGGTCACTACCTCGATCAACACATCGTGCTGGACAACCGCAGCGGGCAAGGTCGCCCGGGCTACGAAATTCTGACGCCCTTCGTCTCGGAGAATGGCACAACGCTATTGGTAAACCGCGGATGGATCCCGTTACCAGACGCTCGGAGTTCGGTTCCGGATGTTCTTGCGCCCGCTGACCCGATAGCCATCAGCGGCTACATCGGGCCTGAACCGGTCGTCGGAATCGAACTCGCTGCCAGCGCCGAGCAAGCCGAGATCATGAGTCCAAACGTATTTAGAGTGCAGAGTGTGAAACTTTCAGGGCTGGCATCCCTGCTGGATCGCCCACTGTGGGGCGCGGTGCTTTATCTCGACCCGGCGGCTACCGGCGCATTTTCGGCCGCTTGGCAACTGCCTGGCGATGGTTCCGCGCGTAATCGCTCGTACGCCGTGCAATGGTTTGCGATGGCCGGGGTATTGGCCGCCATCGGTTTCTGGAATCTTTATGGCAAGAGGCGCAGCCATGATTGAAAACCTTCCGACACCAACACACTCACGCAACCGCTGGGTTCCGCTGGCCGTGCTCGCGGCTTTTGTCGCGCCGATCCTGGCGGCGTGG
>JANOXY010000085.1:0-18689 GCA_031418675.1 Pseudomonadota bacterium | reverse complement strand
ATTCCCTCAAGTCCGACTGGCTGCTCGACTATGGACTTAAGGCCCGACGGTAACGACAACGAATGGCGCCGAAAACCACCAACTTGACCATCATGTTTGCCGACATCAGCGGCAGCACGCGGCTCTATGAGCTGCTTGGCGATGGTCCGGCGCGTGCCAAGGTTGCCAGCTGTCTGGAAATGCTGACCGACGTCACCGAGAGACACCGTGGCACGGTCATCAAGACCATCGGCGACGAAATCATGTGCACCTTCCCGACCCCCGAACGGGCGGTCAGCGCCGCCTGCGAGATGCACGAGTTGGTCGAAGACGAGATCACGGTGCAGACCGCCCAGGGCCGCATGTCGCTTGCAGTGCGTATCGGATTGCACCACGGCCCGACCATCCTCGATGCTGGTGATGTGTTTGGCGACGCCGTCAATGTTGCGGCGCGTATGGCCTCGATGTCCAAGGGCGGCCAGATCATCACCACCCAGACCACCGTCGACGAATTGCCCCCTATCCTCAAGGCCAGCACGCGATTTATCGACCGCGCGCCGGTGAAAGGCAAGAAGGAGACCATGGATATCTACGAGGTGCTGTGGCAGCAGGACGACGTCACGCGCATGTCCATCGGCGTGATACCCGAACCGGCGCAGCGCGCCTGCCTGAATCTCACCTACCACGAACTGCAGGTCGCCATGAACGATGAACGTCCGCAGGTGGTATTGGGCCGCAGCAAAGGTGCCGATATTCCGGTCGCCGAGGCACTTGCGTCCCGCCAGCACGTGCGCATCGAATTTCGACGCGGAAAATTTTTTATCATCGATCAGAGCACCAACGGAACCTACGTCTGGAATGGCGAAACCGAAGCGTTTCTGCGTCGCGAGGAGATGCCGCTCAGCGGCAGCGGGAAGATCAGCCTGGGGCGGTCGTTCGCAGAAAATCCCCAGGAAGTTGTCCATTTCAAGTCCGACGATTGAGCGCGCCATGAATGCCAGTGCCTTCCGTTGGCAATCGGCGGCCATTACTGACGTCGGCAAAGTGCGCAAGCTGAACGAGGACTCCATCCTTGATCGCAGTGACGCCGGCTTGTGGGTGGTCGCCGACGGCATGGGTGGTCACTCGGCTGGTGATCTCGCCAGCCAACTCATCGTCAACTCTTTGGCACGATTAGAAACCGACGTCGACTTGGCGACCTTGGTCGAACAAGTTGAGCAGACGGTGCAGGACGTCAACGACCGCCTGTTTGCTGTGGCCAACGCCCACAACCAGACCAGTGGCAGTACCGTCGTGTTACTGCTCACCAGTGGCAGCCATGCGGTCGTGATGTGGGCGGGCGATAGCCGCTGTTACCGCCTGCGCCATGGTCAGCTCAGCCAGGTCAGCACCGATCACACCCAAATCGAGCTATTTATTTCCAAAGGCTTGTTGACCCGTGCCGAAGCAGTTGGTCACCCGTCAGGCAATATGGTGACGCGGGCCGTCGGCGTGACCGACGAACTGCTGCTCGAAATGAATTTACTCGAACTCGCTGACGGTGACTGTTTTCTGCTCTGCTCCGATGGACTCGACAAACACCTCAAGGACGAAGAGATCGCACAACACCTGCACGGTAGCGATCCACAGAGCGTGGCTCACGCACTCATTGACCTGACACTAGCGCGCGGTGCTGTGGACAATGTCAGTGTGTGCGTGGTCAAGATCGCCAAAAATTGAGGTCAGTCGCAGCGCCCGTGGTGGCAGGCGGCCAGCCATATCGGGAAGCTTGAGGCCATGACTCCATTGTTCGTTACGCGTGTTGTTGGTGTCACTGGAGGCCACTTCAATGGCTGATTTCAAAACCACGCTCGAACGTCTCGCACGCGGCGAAATCGAGATGAGTGCGGTGGCCACCAACATTGACAAGCTGCTGACCAAGCGGCCGCAGTCGGTGGTAGCGATCATGGACCAGCTCAAGCAGGCCGTGGTCGATGGCATCATTGATGCCGAAATCTACGCGAAGCTGAAAAGCCGCATCACCGTGCGCGTCGAAGCGACGCCGATGGCGGGCCATGATGACGCCACGCGCATCGGCTCACTCAAGGAAGACGCAACCCGCCTCATGGCAGGTAATCAATTTACCGAACTGCTCGACAGTCACCGTGGCACAACCATGGACGGCACGCAGATCCTCGACGTCACCGGTGGTGACCGCAGCGCGCCACACCTGACGTCGACCACCGGTGGCATCGATTTTGATCTGAGCGGCGAGACCGGCTCGGAAACGTCCGCCTCGTGGCCAACCGGCGACAGCCGGACCGGTGGCACCGGAAGTGACTGGTCTAAATCGAATCCCACTGGTGCGCCGACCAGGATCGAACCCGGCGCGATTCTGCGCGGCCGCTTCAAGCTCGACTCGGTGCTCGGCGTCGGCGGCATGGGCTCGGTGTTTTTAGGCAGCGATTTGATCAAAGTGCGCGCCAAGGACAAACAACCTCGCGTCGCACTCAAGGTCCTGAACGAGGACTTCAAACAGCATCCTGACTCCTTCATCGCTCTACAACGTGAGGCCAGTCGCCAACAGCGACTCGCCCACCCGAACATCGCGACCGTCTACGATTTTGACCAGACCGAAGACGGCCTTGCCTTCCTGGTGATGGAGTTACTTGAAGGACAACCGCTCAACGAATTCATCAAAAAAGTCGTGCGGCCCAGGAGCGGTCTGCCATTCGCCGAGGCGCTGCCCATGGTGCAAGGCCTCGGCGCAGCCCTGGTCTATGCCCACGAGCACAATATCGTTCACTCGGACTTTAAGCCGGGCAACTGCTTCCTGACCAAAGACGGGCAGATGAAGGTGCTGGATTTCGGCATCGCCCGCGCGGTGAAAAATCCCGGTGCCGCTGAAGGTGAAACCACGATTTTCGACCCGGGCAAGCTCGGCGCATTAACACCCGCCTATGCCAGCACCGAAATGCTGGAAGGCGAAGAGCCCGATCCGCGTGACGACATCTACGCGTTGGCTTGTGTGACCTACGAATTGCTCACCGGCAAACATCCGTTCAACAAGATTCCAGCCAACAAGGCGCGCGACAATGGGCTGGCGCCGGACCCCATCAAGGGTCTGACGCGCAAACAGTGGCGGGGTCTCGAACAAGGCTTGGCTTTCACCCGCGACAAACGCAGCCAGACCACCGCCCAGTTCCTGCTCGACTTCGAAGGCAAAACCACACCGTGGAAAAATCCACTGATCATGGTGCCCGCCGCAGCGTTACTGCTGGCGGCCGTCGGTGTTGCGCCGATGTACAACATGATGGAGCGTCGCGACACCGATAGTCGCATTGAACTCGCGCGCAGCGGTGATGCGCATAAGATTGAAGAGGTCCTTAACGGCCTGGACGCGGCCCAGTTTGATGCCGATAAACGCGACCGCATCCTGACCGAGGCCAAGGATGCCATCCTCGCTTATTTCGAAAATGGCGTACGTGCTCGCATCGACATCGCGTCTGGCACGTACGATTTTATCGGCGCGCGCAAGATCCTCGAAAGAGCGCAGAGCTACAGCGTCTATCACGACTCATCCAGTCTCAAAGAACTGCAGGAGCAGGTCGACGAATCCGAGAATCGGGTACTCGCCGAACAATTCGACAAATTCAACGTCGCGCTCGAAAGCGGCAAGCTCATCGCACGCGATGGCGAAGACGACATCTACGACGCCATGGCCGTGGTCGCCAAGATCAATCCCCGCCACGCGATGCTCAAAGATCGACGTTTGCCCGGGGCTTTTGCCAATGCCATCAATAAGGCGCTGGCCGACAATCGATTCGACGAGGGTGAAGCCCTGAGTAAACAGGGCCGAAGTTTGCTCGGACTAGACAACAAATATCTCAATGACCTGGCCGACAAAATCGGCGGGGCACGGGAACGCGCAGAAACGACCTCACGCTTGCTGACGGCAGTGGATGCCGTACAGAGGGCGCTGGACAGCAAACAAGGCCTTCCCGCCTATCTTGCCGTGCAGGATGAAGTGGTCGACCTGGCCAGGCTCGACGCCGGCAATGAACTGCTGGAGCAACTACGCAGCGACATCGCGCCGCGTGTTGCCAAAGATTTAGCTGCACTCGAATCTTCCCGTGACTGGTCGGCAAGCGATCTCATGCTCGGTGACTACAGTAACGCGCTGCGTGTACTTGGGCTGCGTGACATGAATGATCGCATCACCGGCCTGGCCAATGAGTTCAATGCGCAACTGACGGCATTGCGCGATGGCGTCACACAAGCGGTGGCCGCCGGCAAACTCAACGCCGAAGCCGACGACCAGCTTAAGCAGATGCAAGGCATCGCCGCGCGCCATCGTGTGACACACGACGCTCGCGACCAACTGGCGCTCGCGCATCTGAATATCGCGCGCGAACTGCGCGACAAGGGCGATTTGCCCAATGCTGGCGCCGCGCTGGCTGCGGCGCGGACTTATCAGCCCGGCGCGCGCGTCGCGACCTTGCTCGAAAGCGAGACCAGTCTCCAGGCAGACATTGCCACCCAGGACGCCACCGCACGCGCGGCGGCGCTGAATGCGCGCAAAACGCGCTTCGCAACTGCCTTGCCACAGTTCGAGAAAGCCCTGGGCGGCCTCGCTAATGATGCCGATGCGTTTGACGCGGCTATCGTCGCACTCGATGGCCTGCGCGCAGACAATCCCGGCGACGTGCGCAGCGCGGAAGCGGCGGACAAACTTGCCACCGCCGTCGCCAACGGCGCCGAACGATTGTTCGCGGCTGGCCAATTCGACGCTGCAATCGAGCTTACGCAAAACGCGTTGGTGTCCCTGCCACAATCAAGCGCCCTGCTGA
This sequence comes from Pseudomonadota bacterium, assembly GCA_031418675.1. Classification (GTDB taxonomy): domain Bacteria; phylum Pseudomonadota; class Gammaproteobacteria; genus JADJYF01. Next base: position 13,881 of record JANOXY010000085.1, on the reverse strand, counting down.
TCAAACTTGATGAACTGGAGGTCAAGCGCAAACAAGCCAAGCTCGATGCCGCACTCCAACAAGTCGCTGACGCCAAGGCCGCTATTGAAAAACTGCTTGACGAAGCCGATGCGGATCGTGCCTGGCGTGCCAAAGTTCGACAGAACATGGGTGACGTCGCCGCTTTTGGTGAGGCCAATGACCCCTGGATCAAACAGGTCAGCAGCAAGATCGCAAGCGTGCTGGTCGAGCGCGCGGGTGAGATGCGCTTGCAAGAACGCCTGGCCGAAGGCGCAAACCTGATTGCCGACGCCGAACGTTATGCGCCCGATGCGCCGGGGCTGGCTGACGAGCGCACGGCACTACGTGAAGCGGCGGCTAGCTTTGAGCAGGAGCAACAGGAGCAGGCGCGACTGGCGCGTATCGACGGCTTGAAACAAACCTTTGAATCGCAAGCCAAGGCCGGCGAAGTCGCTAATGCTGCAAAAACCCTCGACAGCCTGCGCAAGGAAGGGGACGCGGACACTGATCCCTACGTTGCTGATGACGCACCACGGCTGCTGGCCAGCGCCTATCTCAAGCTGGCCACCCAGCAAGTACCAAAAAATGATTTCGCCGCTGCCCTGCGTTTTGCCAAAGCCTGCGCCGATTTGCAGCCGCAACGTCAGGATTGCAAGCTTGCGGTGCGCGACTACACGGTCGATGGCAACAAACAGGATCTGGCGAAGATGCTGAAGCGCCCGGATTTCGATATCGGCGAGGCCCTGGCCAAGGTCGCGGAAGTTCAAGTGCTGGACCCCGGTGAGTTCAGCAAAGCCGAAGGCGCTTGGGCGCAAGACATTGCAACACGCATCGAAGCCTTGAAGCAGTCCGAAGGCATGGCGGCCAACGATGTCATCAAACAAGCCAAAGACGTGTTCCCGGGCAACCAACCGATCGCTGCACTTGAACCGTTCAAGCTCGCGGCCCCGACATCGAAGTTCGCACCCGACATAAAAAAAGCTTTGGACAAAGCCTTGCTCTCGGTAGCCAAAGATTTGTTACTCAAAGCCACAGCGGCCGAAGCGGAGAATCCGGAGATCGTGACTTTGAAGGGTGCCTTTAACGCGCGGGTCAAACAGGTCAAAGAAATTGTCGGCAAGTTTGATGCACGCTTCAACGAAGGCAAGGCTGGTGTCGCCCAATGGGAAAGCGACCGCGCCGAGGCCAACAAAAACAAGGCCAATAGCGTTCTGCTCGCCGCGCGCGACGATCTCAATGGTGCTTTAGCGATATGGGCTGACAATGCCGCATTAAAGCAGCGCAAGCTGAAACTCGAACAGGAAATCGCCAAGCTGGCCGGCGGCGTCGCGCCGCTGGAACCACCGCCACCGCCGACCAATCCGTGCGAAACAAAATTGGCCGGCCATGGCAAGCGCAAAGCGGGCACGTGTTTTTATTTCGTGTCGAGCAAAGAGCCGAGCCCATACATGGTGGTTGTCCCCGCTGGCGAAGGCTTTGCCAAGCCATTCGCGGTGGGTAAATTTGAAGTATCGGTGGCCGACTTCAATCGCTACTGCAGAATGTCCGGCAAATGCGCACCGCAAGCGGCGCCGGATGCGGTGCTGCCGGTCACCGGGATAACGCTGGCCCAGGCCCAGGAATACACCAAGTGGTTGGCAGAACGCACTGGGCAGAAATTCCGTCTGCCGAATAACCAGGAATGGGTGTATGCCGCCAATGCCGGTGGAGACCAACCGAAGAAGGACTACAACTGCCGCGTTGAGCAAGCCGGGCAGGTCTTAAAAGGTCAGGCGACCATGGGCGTTAACACCGGCAAAGCCAATGGCTGGGGTTTATACAACTACGTTGGCAATGCTCAGGAATGGGTGGTCGAGGGTGGCAACATCGCAGCGCGTGGTGGCGCCTATGAGGACATGTTCAGCAAGTGCGACATCGCGCTTGAAAAAGCACATGCTGGCACTGCCGACCGCGCCACGGGTTTCCGCGTCGTACTCGACCTCGGGTCCTGAGCAGGAGCAGACATCGTGGCGAGCGTGCGACACAGCCGAACAATGCAGGCATGAATACCCAAACGTTGCGAGATTTGTCACGCGCATACGCGCTCGGTTCTATCGACCGCGAAACCTATCGCAAGCAGCGCCACGAACTGCTGTCGCGTATCGTCGCCGGCGAACTCCCGGTGCTCGCATTCCAGCCGCCGGAGCCCGAACAACGCACCGTTTTCCCCTACGAAGACGACGGTGGCGACACCACCCAGGAAATTCTGGCACCACTACTCACACTGCAGAACACCAGCGCCCCGCACAAGCGTGGCAAGTTCGTGATGATTGCAGCGATTGCGCTAGCGCTGGGCGCGGGCGCTTGGGCGTTGCGCGAGTACCTCAGGTCTGCACCCGCGGTGCCGGCAGCCACCGTGGTGCAGGTCAGGCCGCTCGTGACCCCGGATTTGTTCGCTGATTTTCTTAGCGCCAACCAGTGGCAGAGCGCCCATCTCGCGGCCCTCAGTGCGCGCTGGGATAAGCTTGATGACGCCGCCCGTCAACAACTGCGCGATAGCCCGACCATGCGTCGTCTGATCGACAAAACCATGGAGCAGATCCAGGCCGAACGCGCCCTGATGGCGCTCGGCGATCCCGACGAGGCCCTGGCCAATCAGCAAGAGTTGCTGGAACTCATGGTCCGTCTTGGTGCCCGGGACCCACGTCTGTCACGCGCGCGCGAGGTCTGGCAAGCCGCACATGACGAACGACAAAAACTGCGGGCGGCAGCTGCTGACAGCAGTCCTCCCGCAGCTGACAAAACGGGCGTTGAGCCAGTAGCCGAGGTAGCGGATGCACCAGCCCTCGTGCCGCCCCCGCTGACGACATCGGCGAATGCGAGCCCGGCACCATCGCAATCGCCCGCGCCTGCCAAGATAACCGCCGCGCCTGTGGTCGCAGTGCCGAGTGCTGCGCCGGCGCCGGTCGTCACCGCCGACTCCATGCGCGTGTCGAAGAGTGCTTGCAAGGCGGAACTCGCCAAGACCCGCCGCCCCTATTGTCAGGATGTGATTGGTAGCCGTGGTAGAGGCCCCGCCCTGGTGGTGCTAGCGCCCGGCGAGTTTGTGATGGGCGGCCCCGCCCAGGAAGAGCAGCCACAGCACACGGTGCGCTTGGAACGAGCATTTGCCATCACACTGTTTGAAATCAGCGTCGCCGACTTCACTCAGTTCTGTACCGCGACCCATAACCCGTGTCCGAGTCAGCCCTGGAACGATCCGAGCCTGCCCGTCGTTAATGTGTCGTGGGCGGCCGCCAATGCCTACACACAATGGCTGAGCAAGAGCAGTGGTGCCAGCTATCGTCTACCGAGCGAAGCAGAGTGGGAATATGCTGCGCGCGCGGGCACAACCACGCCCTATCCGTTTGGCAGCAAAATTCTGCCGACCCATGCCCGCTACAGTTTCAAGAATCTCGTCACGACACCGTTGCCGACCAATGACCGCAGCGTCAATCGCAACGACTTCAAGCTCTACCATATGCTGGGCAATGTGCGGGAATGGGTGCAGGACGCCTGGCAGGCAAGCTTCAAAAATGCCAGCGCCGATGGGCGGCCTCAAGCAAGTGGCGATGGTCGCCGCGTGGCACGCGGTGGTTCGTATGCCGATGGCGGCATGGCCTTACGTTCAGCCGCGCGTGTGCCGCTGGAAACCAGCGGCGATCAGTTCACCGGATTCCGCGTCGTACGCGAGCTCGAATAATCAAGGCCGTGCTACTGGCGCGCTGCTAGGTGCGCGATTGCACGCCCGCTACAATTGACTCCCTGATTTCCGCACGCCGACTAAGCATGACCACCAATCTCAATCGCGAAGAACGCGACAAATTTTCGGCGTTGGCCAGCCATTGGTGGGATAGCGAGGGCCCCTGTCGCACCCTGCATGACATCAATCCTTGTCGTTACGACTATGTCTATGCCCACGCGCAGCTGGCCGGCAGGCGGGTTGCCGACATCGGTTGCGGCGGCGGTATCTTCAGCGAGGCGCTGGCACGCGCAGGCGCCCACGTCACGGCCATCGATGCTTCCGCGGAACTGATCGAAGTTGCGCGCGATCACGCCATCGCCCAGGCCGCACCGGTGCTGTACGAAACCATCACAGCAGAAGAACTGGCATTACGCCGCGCCGGTTGTTTTGATGTGGTCACCTGTCTCGAACTGATCGAACACGTGCCGGCGCCCGATTCGCTGATTAAGGCCTGCGCAACGCTTCTGAAACCGAGCGGGGTGCTGGTCATATCAACCTTGAACCGCAGCGCCTCGTCCTATTTGCTGGGCGTGGTATTAGCCGAATACGTTTTGCAGCTGGTGCCGCGTGGCACCCACGATTACATGCAGTTCATTCGGCCTGCAGAACTGGCGCGCATGGCCCGTGACCAGGGGCTGACAACGCGCGATATCAGCGGCATGGGCTATAACCCGCTCACGCGTCGCGCGCGCCTGGGTGTCGCGCCAAACATCAATTACCTCGCGACCTTTACACGGGACGTGGATTGAGCAACGCGCCGTGCGCCTAGCCACACCGCCGCGCGCCGTGTTGTTCGATCTGGACGGCACCTTGCTCGATACGGCACCCGATTTTGTCCTCGCCTTGAATGCCCTGCGCGCCGAACAAGCGCTACCGCCCCTCGCGCCCGCGACAATTCGTTCCCACGTTTCCCATGGCAGCGCGGCGCTGATCTGCGCCGGCTTGGGCCTGGCAGTTGATGATCCGGATTTCGAACAACGGCGCCTGCGCCTGCTTGAGCTCTACGCCCAGGTGCTGGCACAAGCCGCAGTGCCATTCGCCGGCGTTGAGGAAGTATTGGCGACACTCGAGGGGCGCGCGCTGCCGTGGGGCATTGTCACCAACAAACCCGGCTGGCTGACCATGCCGCTGCTTGCTGCGCTGGGTCTCGATCAACGCGCGGCTTGCATCATTTGCGGCGATTCCACGCCGCGCGCCAAACCCTATCCCGATCCGCTGCTCGCTGCAGCGCGTAAGCTCGCGCTTGACCCCGCTGACTGTCTTTACGTCGGTGATGCCGAGCGTGACGTCGAGGCGGCGCGAGCGGCAGGAATGGCCGTTCTGATTGCACTGTACGGTTACATCGGCGTTGACGAGCACCCCGAGCACTGGGGTGGTGATGGCAGTATCACCTGCGCACGGGATCTGTTGGCGTGGATCTGAGCCCCGCGGCGCACGCACCATCATTCGCCACGGTGTTGGCTGCGCCCGACGACTTTTACTACGCAAGCCTCTATCTACCGCCCCACGCGCGGGATGTGGCTCGCGTCTTGGAAGCGACACGACGCGCGATCACCGATATTCCGGACAGCTGCTCGGATCGTGGTGTCGCCCATCTCAAACTCGCCTGGTGGCAAACAGAATTGCAGCAGCTGGCGCTGGCCGCACCCCGCCACCCGTTGACACGGGCTTTGCAGCCACTGGTTGAGCGCGAGCCAGAAGTGCTGACGATGGTCGAACGGCTGGTAACGAGTACCGTCGCTGCTTTGAACGCCGCACCCTTGCTCAGTCGCACTGCCCTGCTCGAGCATGTCCACGCCCAGCACGGTCCCGTGCTCGACTACTACGTGAGCCTGGGTATGCCCGTGAACGCGACCGAGCGCGCAGCTTTGATCGGTGTCGGCTGCGTACTCGAACTCGCCTATGGCCTGCGCGGGTTGCGCCAGCATCGTCGCGGCGCGCCGTTGCTGCTCGCCAACCAGGAACTCCTCGCGGCCGGTCTCAGCGCCGACGCTGTGCGCAATGCGCAAGCATCGGCCGAACTGCGTGCCGTACTTGAGCCGCATCTTGATTGGGTGCATGCCGAACTTGTGACCCGCAGCGCGACGCTGCCGCGCCCGCTGCGGCGTGGGCAGCGGCTGTTCACTACCCTGGCAAAGTGTGCCGCTGAGGCGCTGGCGCTGACCAAAGCCGATGCCTGCAGGGTGCTGGAGCGACGGATAGAAGTGCTGCCGCTACGCAAACTTTGGCTGGCGTGGCGAAGCGCGCATTGGGGGTGATGAGATGGGGAGTATGTCCGACTGAAGTCGGACCTGCACAAGCATGCTTCTCGGTAGCCGTAGGTCCGACTTCAGTCGGACATGCTCCCCAGGCCACCCTCCATACGCCGCAGGCGAACGCGCAAACGCCGAAACGCATCGGCGTCGACAGTGTCCGGGAGTAACAACACGTCGCAGCGCGCGCCATCCGCGCATTGCAGGCTGAGCGTGGTGATGAGCGGTGACACCAATACGGCACGCCGTAGTTGCGCGTCCACACGACGACCGTCACCAAAAACGACACGCCAGGTGAGGCGTGCACTCAGTTCCAAGCGCGCAACGGCCTGCGCGGGTGACACCCGCACAACGCGCACGACAAGCGCCAAGCCGTGCAGCACGATGGCGCCGAGTAGCAGGTTACGCGGAGTCGACGGCGGATATGCGAGCCATAGTGTTGCGAGCACGAGCAAATGCACTGCCACGATGGCGCGCGGCAACCATATCGAAGGCTGCAAATCGAGATGTACCGGTCCTTGGAATCCACTCATCGTGGTCAAAAGCATAGGCGTGTATTCGTCAGCTTGAAATTACCCGGTCATGAAAAGATACTAGGCCCGCGCCACCGAGCGCGCCCCACTCAGCCAGGCCCAGCATCAGGCATCATGGTCACTGACGACGCGACACCTCCAACGATCCCGCCAGCTACTGTGCAAACCGAGCGCGAAGCGCCAGCGGAGACCACCCCGGCGCCGCAGAAACCACGAGAAATCGGCGGCCCGGCCGGGCTCGAGCCGACCCGCTACGGCGATTGGGAACGCAAGGGCCGATGCATCGATTTTTGAGCACTTCGACGGCGCCGACGCGACGTCGATGCCAGCCGCCAACCAGCAAAGTGAACGTTTAAGCCATGGCCGGAAATCCGCTATCACCGCACCTGCAAATTTATCGCCCGCAATTGACTTCGGGCATGTCGATCATGCATCGCATTACCGGTGTCGCGCTGAGCGTCGGCACCCTGATTTTGTTGTACTGGCTGGTCTCCGCTGCGCAAGGCATGGAGGCCTACGAAAGCGCGCAGCTTTGTCTGAGCTCGGTGCCTGTCAAGCTGTTGCTGGTCGGCTGGACTTTCGCTTTTTATTACCACCTGTGTAACGGCATCCGCCATCTTTTATGGGATAGCGGCTGGGGTCTCGATCTTGGCACTGCCTACAAAACCGGCTACGCCGTCATCGGTGCATCGGTCGTCATGACGGTACTGACCTGGGCCTGTGTGATTGCGCAAGGAGGTGCAGCATGAAGTTGCGCAGCGATTTGTCCCGTGTGCTAGGGCTGGGCTCGGCCCGTGCCGGTTCCCACCACTGGACCCACCAACGCCTGAGTGCCATTGCGATGATCCCCTTGTCGCTGTGGTTCGTGACCGTTCTGCTGGGTCATCTGCATGACGACGTCGTGGATCTCACCAACTGGATCCGATCACCCTTCGTGACCGTATTACTTATCAGCCTGATTGGGGCCATGTTCTACCATGCCAAACTCGGCTTGCAGGTCGTGATTGAAGATTACGTCCACTCGGAAATTGCCAAGATCGGGTTACTGATCGCGATGAAACTTGGCTGCGCGCTTGGAGCACTGCTCGGCATCGTAGCGGTGCTCAAGATCTCACTCGGAATGACCTGACGGAACACCCCATGCCTGCTGCATATGAACTGATTGAACACAAATACGACGTCGTCGTCGTCGGCGCCGGTGGTGCCGGGCTGCGCGCCACTTTTGGCATGGCCGAAGCCGGTCTCACCACCGCCTGCCTGACCAAGGTCTTTCCAACCCGCAGCCATACCGTGGCAGCCCAAGGTGGTATGAGCGCCGCACTTGGCAACATGGGACCGGACGACTGGCGCTGGCATATGTATGACACCATCAAGGGCTCCGATTGGCTGGGCGACCAGGATGCCATCGAGTACATGTGTCGCGAGGCGATCCCGGCGGTCATCGAATTGGAACACTACGGTGTGCCCTTTTCCCGCACCGAAGCCGGCAAAATCTATCAGCGTCCGTTTGGCGGCATGACCACCAATTTTGGCGAAGGCATTGCCCAGCGCACCTGTGCCGCGGCCGATCGCACCGGTCATGCCATTCTGCACACCCTTTATCAGCAGTCGCTCAAGCACAACGCCGAGTTCCTGATCGAATACTTCGCGCTTGATCTGGTGATGGATAAAGACGGTGTCTGTCGCGGTGTGCTGGCCTGGGATTTGGCCACCGGCAGTCTGCACCTGTTCCGCGCGCACCAGGTTGTTTTAGCCACCGGCGGATATGGCCGCAGCTATATTTCCTGCACCTCCGCCCATACCTGCACCGGCGACGGTAACGGTATGGTATTACGCGCAGGTCTACCGCTGCAGGACATGGAGTTCACCCAATTCCACCCCACCGGCATCTACGGTGCTGGCTGCTTGATTACTGAAGGTGTACGCGGCGAAGGTGGCTACCTGACCAATTCCAAAGGCGAGCGCTTCATGGAGCGTTATGCACCTAACGCCAAGGATCTTGCTTCGCGCGACGTGGTCTCACGCTCGATGACCATAGAGATCCTCGAAGGTCGCGGCGTTGGGCCCGATGCCGATCACATCTATCTGCATCTTGAGCATCTGGGTGCGGATGTTATTAATTCACGACTACCGGGTATCGCCGAGTCGGCGGAAATCTTCGCCGGGGTTGATGTCACCCGTGAGCCGATCCCGGTACTGCCGACAGTACACTACAACATGGGCGGCATTCCTACCAACATTCACGGCGAAGTGGTGACGGTAAAAGACGGCAACCCCGATTGTATGGTGCCGGGTCTCATGTCCATCGGCGAAGCGGCTTGTGTATCGGTGCATGGTGCCAACCGTCTCGGTTCCAACTCGCTGCTCGATCTCGTGGTGTTCGGGCGCGCCGCTGCCAAACGATGCGCAGCTACCGTCAAACCCGGCATGAGCCATGCGCCGCTGGGCAAAGATGCTACCGAAGGTTTGCTCTCTCGTTTTGATGCCCTGCGCCACGCCAACGGCAGCGAACCAACCGCCAAATTGCGAGTCGAGATGCAACGCATCATGCAGAACTACGCAGCGGTATTTCGTACCGGGGACGTGCTCCGGGAAGGCATCGGCAAGCTGCAGGAAGTTTACGCTGGCTTCAAACACGTCAAGGTTAGCGATCGATCCATGAAGTGGAACACCGATCTGGTCGAGACCCTCGAACTTGAAAACCTGTTGGGCAGTGCCATGGTCTCAATCGCGGCCGCCGCTAATCGCACCGAGAGCCGTGGTGCCCATGCGCGTGATGATTACCCCGATCGCGATGACGTGAACTGGCAGAAACACACCCTGACTTCGCTGACTGATAGCGGCGAGGTCGCTTTTGATTACCGCCCGGTGCATATGTACACGCTGACCGATGAGGTCGACGTTGTGCCACCGAAAAAACGTACTTACTGAGCACGGAACCCGTCATGGCGCAATTCAAACTACCGGCCAATTCCCGCATCAAGCAGGGCAAGACCTACGGCAATGTCAGCGGTGCCAAACGCGCAAAAACCTTTCAGGTCTACCGCTGGGATCCCGATAGCGGTGAAAACCCGCGTACCGATACCTATCTCATCGACCTCGATAAGTGCGGGCCGATGGTGCTGGACGCGATCCTCTATATCAAGAATGAAATTGACCCGACCCTGACCTTCCGCCGCTCCTGCCGCGAAGGTATCTGTGGATCGTGTGCCATGAATATCGATGGCACCAATACCCTGGCTTGTACCAAGGCCACCAGTTCCGTGAATGGCACAGTCAAGATCTATCCCCTGCCGCATTTGCCGGTGCTGAAAGATCTGGTGCCTGATCTGACGCACTTCTATGCACAGTACGCGTCGATCAAGCCGTGGCTGCAAACCAAGTCGCCGGCTCCGCCCGACAAAGAACGGCTGCAATCGGTCGAAGATCGGGAAAAGATCGATGGGCTTTACGAATGCATCCTGTGCGCCTGCTGTTCAACGAGCTGCCCGAGCTATTGGTGGAATGGCGATCGTTATCTTGGCCCCGCTGTGTTGTTGCAAGCCTACCGCTGGCTGGTCGACAGTCGCGACGAAGCCACCGGCGAACGCCTCGACGAACTCGAAGATCCATTCCGCCTGTATCGTTGCCACACCATCATGAACTGCGCGAATACCTGTCCCAAGGGCCTCAACCCAGCCAAGGCTATCGCCGAGATCAAGAAGATGATGGTGGCACGCACCCTCTAGGGGTACGTTGCTGCGGTGAGCGAAACCAAACTCAATCAACTGCGCTGGCGCTGTCGTCGCGGCATGCGCGAACTGGACCTGCTGCTGTGCGGCCATCTCGACCGTCACGGTGCCACCCTCACCGGTGCGCCGCTCGAACAGTTCGAGCGACTGCTGGCCTGCAATGATGTGGATCTCTTCGCCTGGTTCACTGGTCGCGAGCGCTCTGAGGATCCAGATCTCGCGCAGTTGGTCGCGGCCATCGTCAAAGAAGCGCCACCCGGCCGCAACGGTATACCACGGCCATGAATAGCAGCGTCGACAACACCACACAGCTGGACCATCCTCCCTATCAGTCGCAGCGTCCGGCCCTGGCCGTGATCCTTATCTCCGGCGCCGAAGCCGCCGACTTCCTGCAGGGACAATTCTGCGGCGATGTGCGCGCCCTCGGTGCGGGCGACACGATGCTGACCGCGTGGTGCAATCCAAAGGGTCGCGTGTTGTTTCTTCCTCGATTACTGCGTGACTTGGCCGGTGATTTTTACGCACTGCTACCGAGCGCCGTGGCCAGCGCCTTTATCAAACGCCTGCGCATGTTCGTGCTCCGCGCAAAAGTTCAGATCGAGGACTGCTCACAAAATTACCGTGTGATGGTGATCGACGGTTCAGCAGCGACCAACGATGCCAACTTCGTGCAAGGCCTCGATGGCGAACGGCGCTGGCTGCTGGCAGCGCAACCGGCGAGCGCGGCCGCTGCACCCTCCCACACGCTGCCGATGCTCGACGACAATAGCGCGCTGTTGTCCGACATTCACCGCGGTGAGCCGCAGCTGGAGGGCAGCCTCGCTGAACAGTTCTTACCTCAGGAGCTGAATCTCGACCTGCTAGGCGGGGTGAGCTTCAACAAGGGTTGTTATGCCGGCCAGGAAATCGTGGCGCGGGTGAAATTCCGTGGCAGCGTCAAGCGCCGCGCCCAACGCTACAGCGTTATTTCTGCGACAGCACCGGTCGTCGGCGGCCGCATCGTCGGCAGCGACAGTGTCGCGCGCGGCATTGTGCTCAGCAGCGCAAGCAGTGCACCGGGTCGTTGGGAAATACTCGCGGTGGTCGATCTCGATGTCGATGAAACACACCTGGCAGAGGATGTGCACAGCCTGCTGACCGTTCTGCCCCTACCCTATAACCCAACGGGTGCCTGAGCTCGTCCACGGTCGTATCGTGCGCGCTCAGGACTACGCACCTGCGCCCTGGCTGCCGGGTCCCCATCTACCAACTTTGTGGGCAGCCCTATGCCGAGCGCTGCCGGCGCTATCTGTCGAGTTCGAACGCATTGAACTCGCCGACGGCGATTTTCTCGACCTCGCCTGGACGGCCGACAACGGCGGCCCGATCGTGCTGATTTTGCATGGGCTGGAAGGCAGCCATCGTTCGTCCTATGCGCGGGCTATGCTCGCTGCGCTGGCGGGCGCCGGTTATCGCGGCGTGTTGATGCACTTCCGTGGCTGCAGCGGCTCACCCAATCGCTTGCCACGCAGCTACCACTCGGGTGATACCGCCGATGCGGCCACGGTTGTCGACCTCATCACCCGCCGTTCTGGACGTCCGCCCTTTGCCATGATCGGTTACTCCTTAGGCGGGAATGTATTGTTGAAATGGCTGGGAGAAACCGGCACCACCTGTCCGCTGACTACCGCCGTCGCGGTCTCAGTACCCTTTGACCTCGCTGCTTGCGCCGACCGGCTCGCGCAGGGCGCCTCGCGCCTTTATCAGTGGTATCTAGTACGCAGCATGCAGGCCCGTTTTACCGCCAAGTTTGGCGCCCACGGCAATCCATTGGGTATTGCTGACATCACTGCGCTGGACAGCTTCTGGCGCTTCGACGATGCGGTCACCGCACCGCTCCACGGCTTTCGCGACGTGCACGATTATTACGCGCGGGCGAGCTGCCGGCAGTTTTTGCACGGTGTCGCCATCGATACCCTGGTCCTGCATGCCGAAGACGACCCGTTTGTTCCGGCCAGCGCGATTCCGCGCGCAGGGCAACTGGCGCGCTCGATTACCCTCGAACTCGCTGCCCACGGCGGTCATGTTGGCTTCGTTACCGGCCGCCTGCCAGGCTTTACCAACTATTGGTTGGAGGCACGCATCATTGCTCACCTCGATAGCGCCCGCGCTGGCTGCGCAGACCGCGATGCGGGCTAGAATGGCGCAGCTGTAACCCCCGGGGGCGTCTGTGTCGCATCTGAATCCGCGTTTGCTTTTCGCCTTCACCGCGGTCGCTTGCGCCGCATTGCTGGGCTTCGGCTATTACCTGCAATTCGCCAAGCACATCGAACCCTGTCCGATGTGTATCTTTCAACGCCTTTGTTACATGGCCATCGTAGTCATTACGCTGCTCGCTACGGTGCACGGACCGCGACGGAGCGGTGTTTATTTTTATGGCGTCTTGACCTGTGTGGCAGCTTTGATCGGCGCCGGTATCGCGGCTCGCCAGACCTGGCTGCAGCACATGCCCGCCGACCAAGTTCCGGCCTGTGGCCCGGGTCTGGAATTCATGCTCGAACAGTTCCCGCTTGCCGAAGTCATCAAGCAGGCGCTGCGCGGTACCGGTGAATGTGCGGCGGTCGACTGGACGTTTCTCACGTTGTCCATCGCCGAATGGTCTTTGTTTTGTTTCAGCGCCATCGTGCTCGGCTACTGTTTTTTCATGGCCACGCGCGCGCGCGCTGCAGCGCGCACGTTCTGACCCGGACGCACCCGGCCCTCACGTGCCGCTCAAGAGCTGCGCGTCCACCACGGCCAGCGCACTCATGTTCTGCACGCGGCGCACGGTTGCAGAGGGCGTGAGGATATGCGCGGCGTAACGGCAGCCAAGCAGGATCGGGCCAACCGATACGCCCTCGCCCATGACCGTCAACAGATTCAGCGCGATATTGGCCGCATCCATACTCGGCATCATGAGCAAATTAGCCTGTCCTTCCAGCGACGAATCCGCCAGGGCCTTGTTGCGAATATTCGGCACCAGTGCCGCATCGGCCTGCATCTCGCCGTCCACTTCCAGCTCCGGTGCTCGAGCGCGAATTAATGCCAGGGCCTCACGCATACGCAGCGCACTGGCGGTATCACGCGTGCCAAAGTTTGAATGGGACAACAGGGCAACCTTGGGTGTCATGCCGAAGCGTCGCACCTGATCAGCAGCGAGCTGCGTGCTCTGGGCTATTTGGTCAGCACTGGGGTCGGCATGCACATAGGTATCACACAGAAACAGCGTACCCTTACGCAGGACCAGGACATTCATGGCGGCCATATCCCGTGCGCCGGCGCGGACCCCCAGCAGGTCGCGCACGTGACGCAGATGTTCGTGATATTCGCCTACCAGGCCGCATAACATCGCGTCGGCCGCTCCCTTGCGCACCAGCAGTGCTGCGATGACCGTGGTATTGGAGCGCAAGACATCACGCGCGTCCTGCAAGGTGACGCCGCGGCGCTTCATCACCCCGTGGTAGTCCTCGACATATTCGCGGTAACGCTCATCGGACTCCGGATTCACGACCGCAGGTGATCAACAGACGCATCGTCGACCTCGGTCTACGCTTGGTTGCCGAGCGGGATTTTGAGGTCGTGAA
>JANOXY010000084.1:0-2461 GCA_031418675.1 Pseudomonadota bacterium | reverse complement strand
GTCGACCAGCGGTCCGGCGCTTCATCGATGAGTCCCCAGTGCAGCCAACCATCGCTCCACTCCACCCAGTGGGCGCGTCCGGTGGGCGACTGGTTGCCAATCTGCTGCGTGCGCTGGAAGCCAAGCAGGCACGCTACGGTCTGGTCACCATGTGCGAAAGTGGTGGCATGGCCAATGCCACGTTGATCGAACGTTTATAAAACAAACCTGGAAGGGGAGCCCCATGGCCGGACGCGTACAAGACAAAGTCACGATCATCACCGGTGCCGCCTCGGGTATCGGCCAGGCCTGCTTTGAACTCTTCGCCCGCGAAGGGGCGACGGTGATCGGCTGTGGCCGCCGCCTCGCACCGCTGGAAGAGAACCTCGCCAAGGTCAAAGCCGCCGGTGGTAAAGGCATGGTGATGTCGGCCGATCTGGCCAAGGTCGAAGACGCCAATCGTGTGGTGGAAGAAACCATCAAAACCTATGGCCGCGTTGATGTCCTGGTCCACAGCGCCAGTGTGGGCTGGAGCTGGAGTCACCAAAGCCCCAACTCCATGAACGACGTGGCAACCACCCCGCCGGACAAATGGCTGGAAGTGATCGCCATCAATCTCAACGCCGCTTTTTATTTATGCCATGCGGCGCTGCCCGACATGCTGAAACGCGGTAAGGGTTCGCTGGTGATGGTGGCGAGTATTTCCGGCATGGTCGGCATGAAGACCGCCCACACCTATTGCTCAGCCAAGGGTGGCGTGATCAACATGGTGCGGGCCATGGCCAATACCTATGGTGGCCAAGGCGTGCGCTCCAACGCCGTGTGCCCGGGTTATACCGACACGCCGATGATCGCCGAGGTCATGGGTATCTTCGACGACGAGCGTGAAGCGAACTACCTGACACCCATGGCGCGCGCCGGCACGCCCATGGAAATGGCCTATGGCTGTCTGTTCATGGCGTCCGACGAAGCGAGTTATGTGAACGGTGCCATCCTGCCCATTGACGGTGGCACCACGGCCCGGCAATAGGTCCTGAAACCTGCCGTTAAAGAGCCGCCCATCGAGGCGGCTTTTTTTTGGGTTCAGTGGTTTTTCGCTGTGAACGATGTCAGGCTCGTAGCCAGGCACCGACGGGTAGCGCGATCTGCCCGTCTGATCCATGCAACGCCAAACTGCTAGCGGAGGTTCCCATGCGCAACGAAGCTTTTGTGCTCACACCCGATACCTATCCCAAAGCCTTGAGCGTGGTCGGTGTCGACATCACCGTGCTCGCCTCAGCCGCCGTCACCGGCGGTTATGAGGTGACCATGCAAAAGGGCAATGCCGGCTCGGGCCCGCCCCTGCATTCCCATCCCTGGGACGAGTGTTTTTTTGTGCTGTCGGGCGAAGTCGAATTCAGTATCGAACAGCGCCAGTTTAAGGCTACGCCCGGCACCATATTTCATCTGCCCGCTGGCACACCCCACGGATTCACGATCAAAGAAAACGCCACGACCATGCTGGAGTTTACCGGCCAGGGCAGCAAATCCACGCAGATGTTCACCAGTGTGAACAATGAAGTTGCGCACGGTTTGCCAAGCGCCGACGACGTACCGAAATTAGTCGACATCCTTGCCCGTTATGGAGCATTAGTTGAAGCCTGAAGCAGATGATGCTCATGAAACTGAGCGGTGTCTCGATGCCCAAGACTAGAAGACACACTCGCTGTCCAGGACGAGAAGCGCCGAAGCTTCCGCGCTACATCGCTGCCCCAGGAAAACAATAAGTGACGTGGGCACTGTTGGTCGCAACAACACCAGGTTGAAGCAGTCGTGACGGATAAACAGGCACCCCGGCATTCTTCACAGGATGTCCTGAAAAAGCTGCACACCGGCGTCGTTGTCCATGCACCAGACACACGCGTTGTCTACGCCAACCTGCGCGCCGCACAGCTGCTGGGCCTGAGCCAAGCGCAAATGCTCGGCAAGACCGGCATCGACCCAGGGTGGCATTTTGTCGACGAATCGGGGCAGCGCATCGAGCCCTTGCAGTACCCCGTCCACAGGGTTCTGACGAGCGGGCAAGCCTTGCATGAAACCGACTTTGGTGTCGTGACAACCCACAGCGACCAAATCACCTGGTTATGTGTCACAGCCTTTCCGGAATTCGACGCTGCAGGGGAAGTTGAGCGCGTGGTCGTCAACTTTCATGACATCTCCGAGCGCAAGCGCGCGCAGGCCGATTTTGACAGCGCAAGGGCCTTTGCGTCGTCGGTGCTGGATGGGCTGATGTCGTCGGTGTGTGTGCTCGACATGCACGGTACCATCCTCGCTGTGAACAAGGCCTGGAGAAAGTTCTACGTCGCCAACGGTGGTGCGGCCGATGTGACGCACGAAGGAATGAACTACTTGCAGGTGGTATGCGCCGCTCATAAGCCGATGCAACTTCGGGGTTCGCACGCTTGATGGCGGTCGATGTCACGACCACCGCCGCATCGCCAAG
>JANOXY010000083.1:0-5591 GCA_031418675.1 Pseudomonadota bacterium | reverse complement strand
CGGGGGTGGGGGGGCACATTTGGGCGGCCGTTGCGGGGGGCGCGCGCCGGCCAACAAAAAACCTGTGTTACACCCTTGAGGGGGGTGGGGTACTAACCCGCACCCCGCGCTTCTCAGCCAGACCTGCTTCCGTGCTGCGTCCTGGCACGGCTCGCCCAGTGGAGTAGCCATGGATCAACTTTACGCGCGCATCTTTGCCGATGCCGAATTTCAAGCTTTGCAACAACGCCGCCAACGTTTCACCTGGCTGCTGGCGGCACTGGTGTTCAGCGTTTTTTTGAGTTTTCTGATCTGCGTGGCGTTTGCGCCCGGGCTGCTGGCGGTGCCGATCGTACCCACCAGCGTGATCTCACGTGGCATTCCCTGGGGCTCGGCGACCATCCTCTTTGGGTTTTTGCTGACGGGTGTTTATGTGTGGCGCGCCAATGGCGAATTTGATCGCACCATGGCGCGCATCGTCGCGCGCTGCGCAGCGCAGCTTTGAGTCCGTGAAACAAAAACCTCGCAGTAACGCGCTGGCCCTATTGCTGGTGGTGACCGCGCCGCGAGCCTTCGGCTTCGGCGAGAGTAGTGGCCCGCTAGAGCGCGGACCGCTCAACCTGCCAGCCATTGCGATGTTCCTGGTTTTTGTCGCGGTAACCTTGGGCATCACCTGGTGGGCCGCGCGTCGCACCCGTACCGCCGCCGACTACTACGCGGCCGGCGCCAATATCAGCGGCACTCAGAATGGTTTCGCTATCGCCGGCGACTTCATGTCCGCGGCTTCATTCCTGGGCGTGTCAGGGCTGATTTATACCGGCGGTTTTGATGGCCTTATCTGGGGCATAGGCGGTCTGGCGGGCTGGCCGCTGGTGTTGTTTCTGATTGCCGAACGCCTACGCAACCTCGGTCGTTATACCTTCGCCGACGCCGTGAGTTTTCGTCTTGCGGCCACGCCCATGCGCACGCTCTCGGCGTGTTCGACGCTGGTCGTGATCAGTATGTATCTGATCGGCCAGATGGTCGGCGCCGGCACCCTGATTCAAGTGCTGTTTGGTTTGCCCTATACCGGCGCCGTGCTGACGGTCGGTGCCTTGATGATTTTCTACGTAACCTTCGGCGGCATGATCGCCACGACCTGGGTGCAGATCACCAAAGCCGTATTGCTCCTGTTTGGCTCGACCCTGCTGGCCGTGCTGGTAATGGCGCAGTTCGATTTTTCATTCGAGAAAATGTTCAGCGCCGCCGTGGCGATGCATCACCGCGGTGCAGACATCATGGCGCCTGGCGGTATCGTCTCGGATCCGCTGTCAGTGCTTTCGCTCGGCACTGCGCTGGTGTTTGGTACGGCGGGTTTGCCCCATATTCTGATGCGCTTTTTCACGGTGCGCGACGCGCGCGCGGCGCGTCATTCGGTGTTTGTTGCCAGTGGTCTGATTGGCTATTTTTATTTGTTACTCGTTATCCTCGGCTTCGGCGCGATCGGCTTGTTGGCCCGCAATCCGCAGTTTCTGACACCCGCTGGTGGTCTGCGCGGTGGTGACAATATGGCCGCGATTCATTTATCCCATGTGCTGGCCGGGGATCTGTTCCTGGGTTTTATTTCGGCGGTGGCCTTCGCCACCATTCTGGCGGTGGTGTCGGGCCTCACCTTATCGGGCGCCTCGGCCATTGCTCACGATATCTATGCCAATGTGATTAGAGCTGGACGTGCAACCGAGGCCGAAGTGATCGGCGTGTCGCGGGTGGCTGCCATCGTACTGGGTGTGTTGGCGGTGGTGCTGGGCATCGCTTTTGAGGGACAAAATGTTGCTTACATGGTGTTGCTGTCCTTCGCCGTCGCGGCCAGCGTCAATTTCCCCATTCTGTTCATGTCGCTGTATTGGCGGCGTCTGACCACCCGTGGTGCGGTGGTCGGTGGTAGTTTAGGGCTGGTGACCGCGTGTGCGTGTGTGGTGTTCGGGCCAACGGTGTCGGTCGATATCCTGCATCATGCCGCACCTTTGTTCCCTTATCGTTATCCGGCACTGTTTTCGCTCGTGACCTGTGTCAGCGTCACGGTGATTGTTTCGCTCACCGATCACAGCCCGCGGGCGGCGGCAGAAAACAAGGCTTTTGATCATCAGTATGTGCGCGCCGTGACGGGTTTAGGCGCCAGCGGCGCCAGTGAACACTAAGACACGCACTTTTTCCTATTCATAGAAGGAGACGAACCATGGCCCTGATTCTCACCAGCGAAAGTTTTAAAGAAGGCGATTTGCTTGGCACCGCGCACGTGTTATCGGAAGCCTATGGCTTCGGTTGTGCGGGTAACAATCTCTCACCGCAATTGTCGTGGAGCGGTGCGCCGGCCGGCACCGAGAGTTTTGCCATTACTTGTTTTGATCCCGACGCGCCGACCGGCAGTGGCTTCTGGCATTGGGTGGTGGCGAATATTCCCGCGACCGTCAGTGCGCTGCCGCTCGGTGCGGGAGATCCCGCCAGCGGCAAAATGCCCGCTGGCGCACTGGAAGTGCGTACCGATTTTGGCAAGCCCGGTTATGGTGGTCCCTGCGCGCCGGTGGGGGACAATGTTCACCGCTACATCTTCACCGTACACGCGGTGGATCTGAAGTCATTACCTGTGAGCGCCGACACCTCGGCAGCCATCGTCGGTTTTTATCTCAACTTCCATACCCTCGCCAAAGCCAGTCTGATCGGTTTGTTCCGGCGCTGAGGCCCATGCAACAGCAAGGGCGACAGCGAATGTCGCCGTTTGGCATCGCAAGTCGTAGGCAGTCCAGGCAAGGCAAGGCGGCGCTCCATGAGCATTCGCAATCTCGACAGTCTGTTCAAACCCGCTTCGCTGGCCATCATCGGCGCGAGTGAAAGGCCCGCGTCGATCGGCCAGCTGGTGACCCGCAATATTCTCGATGGCGGCTACGCGGGTACGGTCATGCTGGTCAATCCCGCCCATGACAACCTGTTCGGGCGCACCAGCTACCGCGACGTTGGGAGCCTGCCCCAGACGCCGGAGCTGGCGGTGATTACCACGCCGGCCGTCGCTGCGGTGCGTGTGGTGACTGAACTCGCGGCGCGTGGCACCCGTGCGGCGGTGGTGATTGCGGCTGGTTTAAGCGGCGGCCCCGACAGTGAGGGCGGGCGTTTGCGTCAGGCGTTGCTGGACGCCGCGCGGCCCGCTCTGCTGCGAGTTATCGGTCCAAATTGTCTGGGCATACTTGCGCCGGCAGCAGGATTAAATGCGAGTTTTGCCCATCTGCAGCCCACGGCCGGATCCTTGGCCTTCGTGGCGCAATCGGGCGCCATCATCACTTCAGTGGTGGACTGGGCTGCACAGCGCAACATCGGATTTTCGCTGTTGGCGTCCCTCGGTGATATGGCCGATGTGGATTTTGGCGACATGCTCGACTACCTCGCTAATGATCGCGCCACCAGCGCCATCCTGCTCTACGTCGAAGCTATCACCCATGCGCGCAAATTCATGTCGGCGGCGCGCGCTGCCTCACGCATGAAGCCGGTGATCGTGGTCAAGGCCGGGCGACATGCCGCAGCGGCACGGGCTGCAAGATCCCATACCGGCGCACTGGCGGGCGTCGACGCGGTTTATGACGTAGCATTTCGACGCGCAGGCATGTTGCGTGTACTGACCCTGGAGGAGTTGTTCGATGCGGTTGAGACCCTCGCTCTGGCCCGTACACCACGGGGTGAGCGCCTCGCCATCCTGACCAATGGCGGCGGTATCGGTGTTTTGGCAACCGATGCCCTGATGGATGCCGGTGGCACACTCGCGACGCTCTCGGCTGAAACGCTATCCAAACTCGATGCGGTATTACCTGCCACCTGGTCGCGCGCCAATCCTATCGACATCATTGGTGATGCCGATCCCAAGCGTTACACCGCCGCCGTGACGACAGTATTAAGTGCACCGGAAGTGGACGCCTTGCTGGTGCTCAACTGCCCCACGGCAGTGACTTCGCCGACGGCAGCGGCTGAGGCCGTGATCAGCGCGCTAGGGAAAAAGGATCGCACTACCGTATTCACCAGCTGGGTAGGCGGTGCGGGCGCGGCACTCGGTCGCGAGCGTTTCCGCAGCGCTGGTATACCCACCTACGATGCGCCTGAGGATGCGGTGCGCGCCTTTATGCAGATGGTCGACTACCGCCGCAACCAGGCGGCGCTGCTTGAAACGCCGCCTTCGCTGCCGGTGGATTTCATGCCGGACGTCGCTGCCGCGCGCGCCATCATCGCGAGTGTCCTGGCAGAACATCGTGAATGGCTGTCGGAGCCGGAAGCTAAAACGCTACTCGCGCACTTTGGCATACCGACCGTTGTGACCCTGTTCGCCACCAGCCCTGCCCAGGCCGCAGCCCATGCCGCATCCATCGGCGGCCACGTTGCACTGAAAATTGTCAGCCCTGACATCACGCATAAATCGGACGTCGGTGGCGTGGTGCTGAACCTCTTGCCAGAGCATGTCGCGGCCGCGACAACAGCCATGGCAGAGCGGGTGCATGCGAAGTTGCCGATGGCAAAAATCGCTGGTTACGCGGTCCAAGCGATGATCAGCCGACCCGACGCCCATGAATTGATTGCAGGCGTTATTGATGATCGGGAATTCGGGCCGGTGATCTTGTTCGGCGCCGGCGGTACCGCCGTTGAGATCCTGAACGACAGAGCGCTGACCCTACCACCGCTCAATCTCAAACTTGCGCGTGATGTGATCGCACGCACCCGCGTAGCAAAACTGATGGCGGGCTATCGTAATGTCCCGCCTGTCGATATTGATGCGATTGCTTTGACGCTGGTGCGCTTAGCGCAGCTGGTGGTCGATCTGCCCCAGGTGCTGGAGCTCGATATCAACCCGTTGTTGGCAGATGCCGCAGGCGTGATTGCGCTGGATGCCCGCATCCGCGTCGGTGGCGAAGCAGCAGGCGGGCATTCACGCCTCGCGATCCGCCCCTATCCTAAGGAACTGGAAGAAATCATCACCGGCGACGACGGTCAGCGTTTGTTGTTGCGCCCCATCAGACCCGAAGACGAAACCGCATTGCAGGCAGTTTTTGCGCGGCTCACGCCGGAGGAAGTGCGGTTCCGCTTCTTCGTACCCATGAAGCTCATGGATCACGTCACCGCTGCGCGCTTCAGCCAGATAGATTACGACCGGCAAATGGCCCTGGTCCTGACCGTGCCGGGCATTGCCGGTGATACCGAGATCTTCGGTGTAGTGCGTTCCATCGAAGATCCGGATCGCGAGCGGGCCGAATTCGCCATCGTCGTCGAACAACGTATGGCGGGCCAGGGGCTGGGCACCCATCTCCTGCGCCGTATCATTGACTACGCACGAGGGCGTGGCGTGGGCGAACTGCACGGCGAAGTACTGGCCGATAACTACCGCATGCGAACCTTGTGCCGCGAATCTGGCTTTAGTGAAACCAAAGACATGCATGAGCCCGGTGTGGTGCGCGTGTCGATGCGTCTGCGGCCAGGCCCATAACCGTGCGCCCTGCCGCGGCCAAGCATATTGCGATGCCATGCACGCTGACCGACGCGCTTGTGCGTAATGCATCGCGACTTTAAGGAACTTCTGCATAAGCCCTCGATCTGATCATACA
>JANOXY010000082.1:0-1528 GCA_031418675.1 Pseudomonadota bacterium | reverse complement strand
CTGCTGGCCGGCGCGCCGGAAGAAGTTCGCAAAAGCTTGGGCGCTCAGGTGCCGTTCCCATCCAGGCTCGGCCACCCTTACGAATACGCCAAGCTCGCGCGCCACATCTGTGAGAACTCAATGCTCAACGGCGAAGTCATCCGACTCGACGGGGCGATTCGCATGGCGCCGCGCTAGAAGTGCCAAATTGACGGCGGCAGATTGACCCAGTCCACAGCCGCGATCGCAAAACAACCGCGCAATTCCGAGCCAATTGCGCGGTTTGTCTGTAGCTTGCCCAGGCGTTAGGCCGCCGCTAATTTCTGCGCGCTATCTCACCCGCCTCAAGTCAAGGGGACTTATCTCATGAATCGTAACGTCTTATACGGTGGCGTCGCCGCCGTTGCAGTTTTGCTCGGCACCGCCGGCTATTTGATTTTCGCCAATCGTTCAGCGACGACACCAGCCGGTATCACCGGCAGCGAAATGCAAGGTCCAGAAACACTGAACCCGGTCACAGTGATCACCGATCACACCAACAATCTGTCGCAAGACGGCAAGCGCTTGAGCTTGGGCTTCACCAATTTCGAACTGGCAGCAAAAGCCGGCGAAACAACCACAGCTGTGTTCTCGACCACATGGCACATCAAGATCGGCGAGAATGATCGCGTCGTCGTCGCGACCTCGACTGTGAACGGTTTCATGAAGTCAACCGGCATTCCGCCCGTCGTTGCCGCGCCAACCGCACCTGCAGCGTCGACTGACCCAACCATTACACCAGCGGCAACGCCGGCCACGACACCCGCAGCGCCCGCGCCCACAGATCCCGCCGCAGCACCAGCAGCTGATACGGCGACGACTCCAGCGTCAGGCACTGCCGTTCAGCCAGCCAAGCCCGCAGCACCGCCGATGCCAACTGGCCCTGTCGCAGGCGACGGCGTAGCCCGCGTCATCGTTGCCATCGGCAGCGAAGCCTCCGTCACCGAGTGGCATGATCACTCGGGCACCGGCGGCGACCGCAGATTGTCGAAAGCCGTGTCCTACGTCGGAGCGCCAGCAGATCTGCGCGATGGCGGATCAATTCCAGTAACAGTGACGGTCGAATTGTCAGGCGGCTCGTCGGCTGACACCTTAGCAAAACTCAACAGCATTGATTTGCAAGTGTTCGTCGAAGATGCGCCAAAGCCAACACCGGTCGCAGAAGTGCCGCCAGCCGCAGGAACAGCCACAACGGTCCCTCCAGCTGCTGACGTTGGTACAACACCGACACCACCAGCAACCGATAGCTCAACCACAACCCCGGCGCCGGCACCAACGACCACGCCGTAAGCCCATTTGAATAACTCTCCCGTGCTGGCAGCGCGGGAGAGAATCTCTTGGCTAGGCTCAAACGGTCAATTTCCCCGCCGCAGCGTCCATCGCGCGTGCAAGCTCAATGTCCTTCATTGTCAGACCATCCGCGTCATGCGTTGTCAGCAAAACCGTGACGGTCTTGTAGACATTCGACCATTCCGGGTGATGGTCCATGCGCTCAGCCACTAGAGCCATT
>JANOXY010000081.1:0-22882 GCA_031418675.1 Pseudomonadota bacterium | reverse complement strand
TGTATGATCAGATCGAGGGCTTATGCAGAAGTTCCTTAGCCAGCGCTGCACGCGTGAAGGGGTAAAACGTGGACGATAACGCGAATCTCTACGCGCGACTGGCGGCGGGCTTCGACCACGACGCCTGTTTTCTCGAACTTCCCGACGGCCGTCGTCACAGCTATGGCGATGCTGAACGGGCCAGCGCGCAAGTTGCCAACGCACTGCGTGAGCTCGGTCTGGCACCCGGCGACTGTGTTGCGGTGGTGGCGGAGAAAAGCGTGTCCCTGCTGTGGTTGTATCTCGGCTGCTTGCGCGCCGGCATCATCTACCAGCCGTTGAACAGCTCCTATAGCGAACGTGAGCTGGCGTTTTTTATCGGCAACGCCGGTGCGCGTCTGGTGGTGCACGATCCACAACTGGTGCAGCGCGTAGTGGCAGCCTGCGAGCAATGTGAGCACGGGCCGCGACGGCTCACGTTGGACGCCGCTGGTGGTGGCGAGTTGGCCGCGTTGTGGGCTGGCGCTGACCAGCGCTTTATCACCCACCATGCAATGCGCGACAGCGTCGCCGCCCTGCTGTATTCCTCGGGCACTACCGGCACGCCCAAGGGCATTCCCATTACCCATGACAATCTCTACAGCAACGCCGAGGCACTGCGCGAAACCTGGGCCTTCGCGCGTGACGACGTGCTCTTACATGCGCTGCCGTTTTATCACGTGCATGGTCTGTTCATCACCTTGCATCCCGCCATGCTGGCCGGCATGCGCTTGCGCTTTCATGCGCGGTTTGATGCCAGCGAGGTGGTGGCGGGCATGCCAGGCGCGACGCTGTTCGCCGGGGTGCCTACCTATTACACCCGCTTGCTGGCAACGCCGTCTTTCAGCCGCGCCGCCTGCGCCAGCGTGCGGCTGTTCATCTCGGGCTCCGCGCCTCTGTTGGAATCAACCTTTCATGAATTTACCGCACGCACCGGCCAGGTCATCCTCGAACGCTATGGCATGACCGAAACCGGCATCAATACCTCCAACCCGCTGCACGGTGAGCGGCGTGCGGGCGCGGTCGGCCTCCCACTTAAGGGTGTGCAGGTGCGGGTGGTGGACGTGCAGGGCGTGGCCTTGGCGCAGGGTGATATCGGTGAGATCGAAGTACGCGGCCCGAATGTTTTTCGCGCCTACTGGCGATTGCCGGAGCAGAGCACCGCGGCTTTCAGTGCGGATGGTTATTTCCGTACCGGCGATCAGGGGCGCTTTGATGGCGATGGTTATCTGCACATCGTCGGTCGCAGCAAGGACATGATCATCAGCGGCGGCTTGAATGTTTACCCCAAAGAAATCGAGAGTGAGCTCGATGAACTGCCGGGTGTGAGCGAATCGGCCGTGTTTGGTGTGCCCCATCCCGATTTTGGCGAGGCAGTGATCGCGGCGCTGATTGTCGAAGGGGAGCTGGACGACGCGGCAGTCCTGAATCACTTACGCGGGCGACTGGCGGGGTTCAAATTACCCAAATGCATCGTGCGCGTCGCTGAGCTGCCGCGCAACACCATGGGCAAGGTGCAAAAGAGTCGGTTGCGCGACAGTTATGCGACGCTGTTTACGGACGCACCAGGCAAGGTGAGCTGAGCAGTAGCGCTGACGTGAGCGAATCCGCGTTCAGCGCGAGGCGATGCCTGACCACAGGCTTGATGCTGGGCCTGGTGAGTTTGTGCATGTTGTTGTGGGTGGCGGTGAAACCGACCCTGGCCGGCGTGAACTCCGATGCCGCGGTTTACCTCTTGGTTGCCGACTGGTTGTCACCGTGGCGCGCTAGCGATATCGACTTTGGTGCGCAACTTTTTGCGTTCTATCCGTTTCCGCCGCTCTACCCACTATTGCTCGCTGCGTTCGGTGGCGGCAGCGCAATGCCCAGCGTCAATTACAGCTTCGATGCGTTTGCACAGGCCGTGGCGGTGGCTGCCAGCTACTGTTGGGCGCGGCGCATCGGCTGCGCGGTGCCAGGCGCGGTGCTCGCGGCCCTGAGTCTGGCTATCACGCCGATTGCGCTGTTTACCGCCATGGGTATTTTCAGCGAGCCCCTCTATCTCGCTTTGTCGATGACGGCCTTGGCCTTGGTGTCGGGGCCGCTGACGTCCGTCCGGGCGTGGCACCTGGCGGCTTTATTGCTCGGTCTGGCGGCGGTTACACGCGGCGTCGGTCTGTTCGCAGCCGTTGCGCTGGTGCTGGCATGGCTCAGCCGCACGCGTGGGCACCAGGCGCGCCTGGTGCCCGTGCTGGCGCTCGCACCGACCCTGGTGTGGCAGCTCATTAAAGCCAGCAACGGTTGGCAGGGCGGGTACACCAACACGTTTTTTGCTGGCGGCGTGCTGTCCGTAGCGAGCGCCCTAATTGCCCAGTTGCCGATCAATCTGCACGCCTTGGCTTATCACTTCGTACGCTGTTTTGATTCCCTCAACGGCCGCCACAGTGCCATCGTTCTCAGCGTGCTGCTGGTCCCTGCCGGACTATGCTTCGCGCAACGACTGCGGGCGGGATGGACTGACGCCTGGTACGCAGCGCTGTACCTGCTGGTGCTGCTGTTCTGGCCCTACCCCAATCATTTCGCGCGCTTTCTGCTGATCTTGCTGCCGCTGTTTTGCGCCTACGCAAGCCAGGGTGTGAGCACAATGCTGGCACGCAAAAACATGCGGAGCTTGGGCGCATTGCTCGCGCCGGGTCTGATGCTGCTGGTCTTGTTGCCGAGCTGCTTGCAGGTCGTGCAAAACATTGCGGGTGCGCCCGATGCGCGCGAACGCCAGCACACGCGCATCAGCAGCTGGTATGGCCACGACAGTTTGACCGAGGCCCGTACCTCCACCGCTTTTTCATTGCGCGTGCTGGATGTCATGGTCGATATCGCCGCGCAAGTGCCGCGCGATGTCTGCGTCAGCTCGACCATGGCAGAAATGTTCATGCTCAAAGGCCGACGCTGGGCCCGGCCGCCACCCGGTCAGCGCGCCGCGCTGC
The DNA here is from genome assembly GCA_031418675.1 of Pseudomonadota bacterium. Taxonomy (GTDB): domain Bacteria; phylum Pseudomonadota; class Gammaproteobacteria; genus JADJYF01. The sequence continues at coordinate 19,901 of JANOXY010000081.1, read as the reverse complement.
CGGAATTGCGCGCCGCGCTGGCGACCTGCCCCTATGTCTTGTTGCTGGGCGCCACCACCTCTGCATCCGGCGAATTTCCGCGTTATTACCCTGCAAACCGGCTGGCGGGTGACCTCACTACGCTGCTCACCGTGCCGCTTGACGCGAGTCCTGCCAAACACGCGTCGCTGGCGATCCTGGCGCGTTATCACAGCCCGCCCGCGAGCACCGAGGTGGGGCCGCAGTAAGCAGGTTTGCCCGGTTTCCTGAAGCGGCGCGCTGCGGTCGGCAGGCGCGCGAAACTCACTATAATGACGAGCGGTTTTTACGCGTATTCAACGAGGGGACGAGAGCATGGCTGGCTTATATTTTGAAGAATTCCACGTCGGGCAGATTTTCAAGCACGCGATACATCGCACTTTGACCGAAACCGACAATGTGCTGTTCACGGCAATGACCCATAATCCGGCGCGTCTGCATCTTGATGAAGAGTATTGCCGCAATGAAACTGAATTTGGCCAGCGTATTGTCAACAGCGGCTTCACGCTCGCGCTGATGGTCGGGATCAGTGTGCACGACACCACCCTGGGCACGACGGTGGCCAATCTGGGCTGGGACGAAGTTCGTTTTCCGGCGCCACTGTTTCACGGCGACACCATACGTGTTGAGAGTGAAGTGCTGGAGCTGCGCGAAAGCAAATCGCGGCCACAGAATGGGGTCGTGATCTTCGCGCATCGCGCCTTCAACCAGAAGGAACAACTGGTCGCCGTGTGCAAACGCTCCGGCCTCATGCTGAGGAAACCGACATGAATCTGCGTTCACTGCTGTTCGCGCCGGGCGACAGCGAGAAAAAAATGTCGAAAGCCTCGGAGTGTGGTGCAGACTGCGTCATCCTCGACATCGAGGATTCGGTGGCAGCGTCGCGCAAACCGCTGGCACGGGAGATGGTGCGAGATTTTCTGAAGGCCGGCACTAATCCCAAGGTCGAGTTCTGGGTGCGGGTCAATCCGCTGGACGGTCCTTACACACTGCACGACATTGCCGCCGTTGTACCGGCGGTGCCCCGTGGCATCATCCTGCCCAAGACCAATAGCGCCGACGACTTGATGCAGGTCTCCCATTTCATTGACGTACTGGAAGCCGAACACGGCATTGCAGCGGGCAGTATCGGCATACTCCCGGTCGCAACGGAAACTGCAGCGGCAGTGTTTGGCCTCGGCAGCTACAACAAAACAACGCCGCGTCTGCGCGGCCTGACCTGGGGCGCCGAAGATCTTGGCGCTGCGGTCGGCGCGAGCAGTAACCTCGAGGCGAATGGTCAGTGGACCTCACCCTATGTGCTGGTGCGTTCTTTATGCCTGTTTGCAGCCCATGCATCCGGGGTGCAGGCAGTTGATACGGTGATGGCGGATTTTCGCGACCTGGCCGGCTTGGAGCGAGTGTGTAACGACGCACGGCGCGACGGCTTCACCGGCAAAATAGCCATTCATCCGGCCCAGGTACCCGTCATCAACCAGGCCTTCACGCCCAGTGATGCCGAAGTGGCCCATGCTGAAGCGGTGCTGGCACTTTTTGCTGCCAATCCCGACGCCGGCACCATGCAACTGGATGGCAAGATGATCGACAAACCCCATCAAGTTCAGGCCGAACGCATCGTCGCGATGGCTGCACGGTTGAAAGGTCGTTGAGGAGGTCGCAACGGCCAGACACGTAACCCGAGTAACAAGAGACAACGCCAATGAACCCATGGGTCGAGCAGAAAAAATTTGTCACCGTCGACGGTCGCCGCATGGCCTATGTGGAGATGGGCAGCGGTCGGCCCATCGTGTTCCAACACGGTAATCCGACCTCGTCCTATCTGTGGCGCAACATCCTGCCGCAGCTGGCGGATCTCGGCCGCTGTATTGCGATTGATCTGATCGGCATGGGGGATTCCGACAAACTGCCGGACTCGGGTCCGCTGCGTTACAGCTTTGCCGAGCACAGCCACTTTCTGGATGGCGCTTTTGCTGCGCTAGGCGTCGAGCGTGACGTTGTATTTGTGTTGCACGATTGGGGAACCGCGCTGGGTTTTGATTGGATGCGGCGTCACCCGGGCGCAGCGGCGGGTGTTGCCCATATGGAAGGCATCGTCAAACCCCTGAGCTGGGATGAATGGCCGGCCGCCGCCACCGAAATCTTCAAGACTTTTCGCTCACCGGCAGGCGACGAGGTGGTGCTGAACAAGAATGTTTTTGTCGAAAACGTATTGCCGCATTCCATTTTGCGCAAACTGTCCGATGACGAAATGGAGGCCTACCGCGCGCCGTTTCGAGCGCCGGGCGAAGATCGCCGTCCCACCCTCAGCTGGCCGCGCCAGATCCCGCTCGCCAACCAGCCCGCCGATGTCTGTGCGCTGGTTGAAGCCTATGGTGCTTATCTCAAGCACGCGTCTATGCCCAAGCTGTTTATCAGCGCGACACCGGGCATGATCATGAATGGCCCTCCGGCCGAGGTCGCGCGCAGCTGGCCGAACACCACCGAGGTGAAGGTCAAAGGCCTGCATTTCATACAGGAAGATTCCCCTGATGAGATCGCAGCAGCCCTGCGGGCTTGGATCACAAAGTTCTGAAGTGAGCAGCCATGGATCTCAAAAAACTGATAGCACCCGGCACGCGAGCCAGCCGCCAAGTGCTGGTCACCCGCGAGCTCACGGTCGCCCACGCTTATGCAGGACTACCGGAAGTTTATGCTTCCCCCCAGATGATCATGCTGATGGAAATGGCCTGCGCTGATGCCATTGCACCCTTGTTACCCGACGGCTGGGTATCGGTTGGCGCCCACGTTGATGTCAAACATCTCGCCGCGACACCGGTTGGCATGACCGTTACCGCCAGTGTCGAGGTGATCGAAGTCAGCGAGCGCAGTGTACGGTTTGCTTGCGGCGCGCACGATGGTCTGGATTTGATAGGCGAAGGCTTCCATGTGCGTGCACCGGTGGCCTTGCATCGTTTTGTCGAAGGTGTGGCGCGTAAAGCGGCCAAATTTGGAGAACGCTCATGAGCCAGCATCACGATATCACCGGCCGCGTCACCACCCGCAGCCTGCGCCAGATGAAAGCGCAGGGCGAAAAGATCGCGAGTCTGACCGCCTACGACGCGGCGTTTGCACGGGTATTGGACGAAGCCGGCATGGACTTCATCCTGGTGGGTGATTCCTTGGGCATGGTGGTGCAGGGTTTGCAAACAACCATTCCCGTGACGATGGATGAGATGGTCTATCACACCAAGCTGGTCTCACGCGGCATCAAGCGCGCGATGCTGATGGCAGACATGCCCTTCATGAGCTATGCCTCAGGTGAAGATTGCCTGCGCAACGCAGCTCGACTCATGAAGGAGGGCGGTGCCGAGATCGTCAAGCTGGAATGGGGCGAGCTTGAAATCGATATGGTGGCGCGGCTTACGGAATGCGGTATTCCGGTTTGTGCACACCTCGGCCTCACGCCCCAGGCGGTACACAAGTTTGGCGGCTTCCGCGTACAGGGCCGAGAAGAGACAGCGGCGCGTAAAATGAAAGAAGACGCATTGGCGCTCGAACAGGCGGGTGCCGATCTGCTGTTGTTGGAATGTGTGCCGATGGCACTCGCCGCCGAAATTACGGCGGCTTCGGGCGTGCCCGTGATCGGCATTGGTGCCGGCCCGGAGGTGGACGGCCAGATCCTCGTGCTCTATGACATTCTCGATATTGCGCCCGGCAAGCGCACACGATTTTCCAAGAACTACATGGTCGGCGCCGATTCCATTCACGTCGCCATCGCGAACTATGTCAACGAAGTGAAGACCAGGAAATTTCCGACGGCGGAGTATGGCTTCAGCTGAGCTTGAAACGGTTTTTGCGATGAATGGGGTGATCACCAGGCGCAGTAAGCGCCCCTTCAGACGTTTAGCACAGCGGCGCAATACCTGCGCGTGAACTCGGCAGCGGGTACAGGTCGCGCAAAGAGGTAATCCTGGGCCAATTCGCAGCCGAGATTGCGCAGGGTCTGCGCCTGGGCGGCGGTTTCCACACCTTCGGCGACGACCGTAAGTTGCAGCGCACGACCCAGTGCGATGATAGCCTCGACCAGGTGCGTGTCGCTGCTGTTATCAGCGATGTCAGCGACGAAGCTGCGATCGATCTTCAGCATCGTCACCGGGAAGCGGCGCAGATAACCAAGCGCAGAATAGCCAGTGCCAAAATCATCGAGCGCGATGCCGATGCCCAGTTCGCGGAAGTCGCGCAGGATACGTCCGACCCGGCGATCGTCGTCGATCAGCAGTGACTCGGTCATCTCGAACACCAGGCGATCGGGCGGAAAGCCAGTCTCGTCCAGCACACGCCGCACGAAGTCACCATCAAAACCGCCCCATAGCTGGCGGCTCGAGACGTTGACCGCGAGGCGCGGCAAGCGCCCACCGACGCACCAGGCAACAGCACTGCGGCAGGCGTGACCCAGAGCCCAGGCGCCGATGTCCACCATGATGCGGGTCTGTTCAGCGACGGGAATAAATTCGCCAGGCGCCACCGTGCCTCGCTCGGGCTGCTGCCGGCGCAGCAAAGCTTCGGCGCCGGCCAATTCGCCATCGTCACCTTCGCCGGCACCTGGTCCGCAATATCCACCGCGCGAATCGCGAGCTCCATGCGCTGGCCGAGTTCGCGCAATCCACTCACACGGTACAGCATGTCGCGATCAACGACCGCCGAGACCACCCCCCATAATGTTGGCGGACCACCCTCGGTTTGCAGATACACGGCTTCGCGGGCGATGAATCCGTCGCCACCCTGGATAAGTGGTGTCGGCCCGTTGATCACCAGCGTGCGGCTGGCGATCGCGCGCTCGACGTCGTCGCGCTGGCTCGGTAGCTGGCGGTAGTCCGTGCCGAGCACCGATTCGTTACCCGCCAAGGGGTAGAGATAGCGGATAACCAGATCCGGTGCGGCGGCGAGGGTGCGCAAGGTGCTCGGCCCTTGCATTAAAGGTTTGACGTAGGCTTCAAAGTCCTGCTGATCAAGACCCGGCAGCGAGGCGATGTGCGTCGCGAGTGCCCGCACTGCATAGAGGTCGCGATAGACCAGCATTTCAATGCGCGCACGTACGAGGTTCAAATCGGCAAGCGTATGTTCGTGCTCGCGACGCAGTTCGTGTTGGCGCAGCAGGGTCTCGATCGCGAGTTCCGCCCCTAGGACCGCAGCAAGGGTCAAGCCAATGAAAACGCCGGGGCCAAGTAGCTTCAAACGCCGGGGCCAAGTAGCTTCATAGGCGTTGGCGGACAGAGGACATGGGGTGGAGGGTGCAGTGACGTTGGCGGTGCAGATGCTAGAGGAGCGGGCAGTTTGGGCGCAGACGGCGTCGTGCAGGCGGGTGGTCTCCTGACCGGCTACAGCAGTGGTCCAGTCACCGGTTCGGGATTTTGAAAAGTCGCTCGTAGCTCAGCGGCCGGCCGCCGCAGCTGGTCGCCAGAACGCGTTCACTTGCTTGTTGCAAACAAGTAACTAGGCAGGGAATAATCGCAGCATGGCCGCCACCGTCAAACTTGATCAGAACGAACGTCGCACCCAGGCCGAGCGCACGGCGCTGTCGGACCAGCGCATGCTCGACGCGGCGGTTGCCTTGATCTGCGAGCGCGGGGCCGCCGGGACCACCCTCAAGGACGTCGGTGAGCGGGCCGGGTACAGCCGTGGCCTGGCCAGTTATCGCTTTCGCAGCAAGGGTGGGCTGTGTGCTTTCATCATTCGTTGTATTGGTGAGTCCTGGTTGCGCGAACTGCGGCGGGCGGTAAAGGACACGGTCGGTATTGCCGCCATCGCGGCCGCGACTGACGCCCATTTTCGTTTCATTGTTGAAGGCAGCGACCACATCCGCGCGTTTTATATGCTGTGGTTCGATTCCATCGGACCTGAAGCCGAAGTAAAACAGGTGGTGGCGAACATTCATGAACGCCGTCGCCGCGATGTCGCCGCTTGGATCGAAAAGGGCATCGCGGCCGGCGAAATCCTGCCTTCCGTTGACATTGCAGGCACATCTGAACAGTTCTGCGCAGCCATCATCGGCATTGTTTACCAATGGCTGGTAACACCTGAGGCGCAGGACCATATCCAATTTCTACACGAATCACTCAAAAGACAGACTGCGCTGGTATTAGAACCAGCACAGGCGAACAGGGGAGAGCGACATGAACACTAGAGCCCAGGATTTCAGCGATAACGTGCCGCAGAGCGCGGCCGCCACCACGCCACTGCGTTTTGTCACGGCCGCCGCGTTGTTTGATGGCCACGATGCTGCCATCAACGTGATGCGCCGTCTGATCCAGGGTGAAGGTGTTGAAGTGGTACATCTTGGTCACAACCGATCGGTGTCCGATGTTGTGCGTGCCGCCATCCAGGAAGACGCCGATGGCATCGCCATCAGTTCCTATCAGGGCGGGCATAACGAATACTTCCGCTACATGGTTGACATGCTGCGTGAAGCCGGCGCCGGCCATATCCGCGTGTTCGGCGGCGGCGGCGGCACCATCACGCCGGAAGAAATCGAGGTGCTGCAGAAATACGGCGTTGAACGCATCTACCATCCCCACGACGGGATGCGAATGGGCCTGCAGGGCATGATCAGCGATCTGGTCAATCGTACCCAGGCCGCGCGCATGACAAGCCAGGTGCCGGAACGTGCCGACAGCAGCAACTTCCTCGCCGTTGCGCAGATGTTGTCGGCCCTGGAAGACGGCACCATGGCCGGTGCAAAGCTCGACACGCTGCGTAAAGAATGGCAGCTCGCCGGTCGTCACGTGCCGGTGATCGGTATCACCGGCACCGGCGGTGCAGGCAAGAGTTCGGTCACCGATGAAATCCTTTCGCGCTTCTGTCAGTACTTCCCTGAGCGCACAATCGCTGTGCTTGCCGTCGATCCGACGCGGCGACGCACGGGTGGTGCACTGCTGGGCGATCGCATCCGCATGAACAGCCTGCGCCACGAAAATCTCTACATGCGTTCCATGGCGACCCGTCGTCAGCATCTGTCCACGAGTGCCATGCTCGGCGATTCCATCGCTTTTTTGAAAGCGGCCGGTTTTGGCATGGTGATCGTCGAAACGGCCGGTATCGGGCAGAGCGACAGCGAAATTGTCGACTTGGTTGACCTGCCGGTGTACGTCATGACCAGCGATTTCGGTGCGCCTAGTCAGCTTGAGAAGATCGACATGATCGACTTCGCCGAAGTGATCGTGCTGAACAAGTTCGACAAGCGCGGTGCGGACGACGCTTTGCGTGATGTACGCAAGCAATGGCGGCGTAATCACAACCGCTTTGACATCGACGATGCCAACATCCCGGTTTACCCCACCATCGCCAGCCAGTTTAACGATCCGGGCCTGTCGTGGATGTTTGTCAATCTGTGCCAACGCCTGGCCGCGAAGCTGTCGTTGGACACCGCGACCTGGGTGCCGACATTCGACACCTCATTGCGCGAACCTCGTGCGACGGTACTGATCCCCGGCAGCCGCACCCGTTATCTGGCCGAGATTGCCGAACAGGGGCGCAATATCAATGCCCGCATCGAGACCCTGTGTGAGGCTGCCAGTCGTGCGCAGCATGTGTTCGAAGCCTTGAAAGGACTACCTGACGCAGACCTGCCCGAGGCACTCTCACCCTATGTCCACAGTGCCTTGACCGTGAGCGGCGATCGCAGCCTGGCCACCTTTCGTCAGCGTTACAACGCCGCATTGGACGATCTCGGCACGGAAGGGCGTCAGTTGTTGATCGATTGGCCGGCGCGCCTCAAGGGCATTACCGATCCCAAGTTCAGCTACGAGGTGCGTGGCAAGGCCATCGAAGGCGACAACTATCGCACCAGCCTGAGTCACCAGCAGATCCCGAAAATCGCGCCGCCCAAGTTTGCTAGCTGGGGTGATCAGCTGCGCTTCTTGATGCGCGAAAATTTACCCGGCGGTTATCCCTACACGGGTGGCGTTTTTCCTTATCGCCGCGAAGGTGAGGACCCAACCCGCATGTTCGCCGGTGAAGGCACACCGGAGCGAACCAACCGCCGCGTCCCTTATTTGTCCGCTGGACAGCCCGCAGCCCGTTTATCGACGGCATTCGATTCGGTAACGCTATATGGCGAAGATCCGCACGAGCGTCCGGATATTTTTGGCAAGGTGGGTAACTCGGGGGTGTCCATCGCGTCGGTCGATGATGCGAAGAAGCTTTATTCGGGTTTCGATCTCAGTTCACCAACCACTTCGGTGTCGATGACGATTAATGGCCCGGCACCGATAGTGCTGGCATTTTTCATGAATGCAGCCATTGATCAGCAGGTCGAAAAACATCTTAAAGAAACCGGCCAGTGGCCGGCAACCGAGAAAAAAATTGCCAAGTACTTTGAAGGGCGCCGGCGGCCGACCTACAACGGTGAACTACCGGCCGGCAACGATGGCCTGGGATTGGGTTTGCTCGGCATGTCGGGCGACCAGGTGGTGGACGCCGAGACCTACGCGCGCATCAAGACCCGCACCCTGCAATCGGTGCGTGGCACGGTACAGGCTGACATCCTGAAGGAAGACCAGGCGCAAAATACCTGTGTGTTTTCCACTGAGTTCGCCATGAAGATGATGGGCGACGTGCAGCAGTATTTTGTCGACCACGCGGTGCGCAATTTTTACAGCGTATCGATCTCCGGCTATCACATCGCCGAAGCGGGTGCGAACCCAATCTCTCAACTCGCTTTTACCCTCTCCAATGGGTTCACCATCGTGGAGTATTACCTGGCGCGCGGCATGAAGGTTGATGACTTTGCACCCAACCTGAGCTTCTTCTTCTCCAACGGCATGGACCCGGAGTACACCGTCATCGGTCGCGTTGCGCGGCGCATCTGGGCACGCGCCATGCGCGAGCGTTATGGTGCTGCGCCACGCAGTCAGATGTTGAAGTACCACATTCAGACCTCGGGACGCAGTCTGCATGCTCAGGAGATCAACTTTAACGATATCCGCACCACGCTGCAGGCTTTGTATGCGCTGTTCGACAACTGCAACAGTCTGCATACCAATGCCTATGACGAGGCGATCACCACCCCCACCGAAGATTCAGTGCGGCGAGCGGTCGCGATACAGTTGATCATCAATCGTGAGCTCGGTTTGAACTTCTGTGAGAATCCCTGGCAAGGTTCGTTTGTGGTCAATGAGTTGACTGATCTGGTGGAAGAGGCAGTCTATAAGGAATTCGAAGCGATCTCGGAGCGTGGTGGTGTGCTGGGCGCGATGGATACCATGTATCAGCGCAGCAAGATCCAGGAAGAAAGCCTCTACTACGAGCACAAAAAACACGATGGCAGCTTGCCTCTGATCGGCGTCAACACCTTTTTGCCCAAGGCGGGCGAAGAAGATCAGGTGACGACGCTTGAGCTCATGCGCTCAACCGACGACGAAAAGCGCGACCAGATCGCTTCTGTGCGGAATTTCCAGGTCATCCACGAAGCCGAACGTAGTGAGCGGCTGGCGAGTCTGCAGGCAGCGGCGCGACGTCGTGATAACTGCTTCGAACAGTTGATGGAAACCGTCAAACACGCGTCCTTGGGCCAGATATCGGGTGCGCTTTATCACGTTGGCGGTGAGTATCGGCGCAATATGTGACGAATGGCGAAGCCGGGACGGGTGACAAGCGTGAGCGACATGCTGGTCGATGCTTACGGCCAACGACACGAGCGGGCAGAGGGTTGCGTGCGTATCGTGTCGTTGGTGCCGAGCATTACCGAGCTGCTGTTCGATCTCGACCTCGGCACGCAAGTGGTGGGGCGCACGGGCTTTTGCATTCACCCGCGTGATGCTGTGCGTCGTGTGCCCAAAGTTGGCGGAACTAAGGATGTCGACATCGACGCCGTGCTCGCTTTGGCACCCAGTCATGTGGTTGTCAACATCGATGAAAATACCCGCGAGACTTTCGAACAATTGCGGACGCGCGTGCCCCATGTGGTGGTCACTCATCCCAACACGCCGATAGACAATCTTGAGCTTTTTGCACTGTTGGGCGGCATATTTGACCGCGAAGCCCGTGCGGCGACGCTGGCGGCGGATTTCCGCGCCGCCCTCACCAGCTTGCATTCAGCGCTGGCGCACCAGCCCCCACGACGCGTGCTCTATCTGATTTGGCGCGAGCCATGGATGACAGTCTCGGCCGACACTTATATCGCCAATATGCTGGCGCTGCTCGGTTGGCAAACGGTCCCACGTGAGTCCGACCAGCGCTATCCAACTCTGAGCGCGGGCGCGCTGGGCGGACTGCAAGCCGACCTCTGTCTACTCAGCAGCGAGCCCTATCCGTTTCGCGACAAGCACATGAGCGAAGTGCGCCATTTGCTTGGTGGCAGCACGCCAGTGCACTTAATCGACGGTGAAATGGTCTCCTGGTACGGCAGCCGCGCCATCGAAGGGCTGCGCTATCTGGCGAGCTATGCCAATGAGGTCTGCGCCAGCGCAGCCTGAGACAAGATTATGGAATCACCCTGCATCAACATCTGTGTGCTGGACGAAGAGCGCGGTCTGTGTCGCGGTTGCTACCGTACGCTGAACGAGATCGGCGACTGGGGTCGCTACTCGGCGGCCGAGCGCGCGCGCATCATGGCGCGCCTGGAGTCGCGCCGCAAAGACGATGAAAACAATCAACAAGACCACTGAGAGGGAGATCCGATGATTTACGAGACGCTTAAATTCGAACGAGATGGCGGCGTCGCCATCATCACTTTGGACCGCCCTGACGCGGCAAACAGTCTGAACGTGCCAATGTCCGAGGAACTGGTCAAGGTTGCCACCCATTGCGACTCCAATCCGGACATACGCGCCGTGGTTTTTACAGGTGCTGGCAAGATGTTTTCCGCCGGTGGCGATTTACATACTTTCGCTGCCCAGGGCGAGGGTATGGCTGAATACATCCGTTACGCTACCACCGGTCTGCATGCCGCGATCTCGCGCTTCGCACGCATGAATGCGCCCTTCCTGGTAGCGGTCAATGGTGTTGCGGCCGGCGCCGGTTTCAGCATGGCGATCTGCGGCGACCTGGTCTTCGCGGCGGAGTCGGCCAAGTTTACTGAAGCCTATACCAAGGCCGGTGTTTCACCCGATGGCAGCAGCACCTTTTTCCTGCCACGCCTGGTTGGGCACGTGAAAGCCATGCAATTGATCCTGTTGAACGACGTGCTGAGTGCTCAGCAGGCCAAAGAATGGGGCCTGGTCAATGAAGTGGTGCCGGACGACAAACTCATGGGCCGCGTGATGGAGGTCGCCCATCAGTTGGCGGCGGGTCCCACTCTCGCGTTTGGCGAATCGAAACGTCTTATCGCGGACAGCTACTCGAATACGCTTGAGACTCAGATGGAGCTGGAGACCCGCGCTATCGCCGGGCTTGCACGCCATTCGCAAGATACGCGTGATGCCATCATCGCTTTCACCAAGAAGCAGAAAATCGAATTCCAAGGACGCTGATCAGCATGAAAGCCCTCGTACTGCGCGAGCTCGGTGGACCCGAAAAACTGCATATCGAAGACATTCCCACGCCCGAACCCATTGCCGGTCAGGTGCGTGTGCGTATCAAGACGGCGGCGCTCAATCGCCGTGATGTATGGATCACGGTCGGTGCCTATCCCAAGATCAATTTCCCTGCAATTGCGGGTTCCGATGGTGCAGGCATTGTTGATGCCGTAGGTGCCGGTGTGGATGGTGGTCTGGTGGGTCGCGAAGTGGTGATTTATCCGGCGCTGGAGTGGGGGGATGACCCACGTTGTGGTGGTGCAAATTTCCGCGTCCTGGGTATGCCTGATCAAGGCACGTTTGCACAGTTTATTTGTGTGCCGGCAGATTCCGTCGTCGACAAGCCGGCACATCTGTCCTGGGAAGAAGCCGCAGCGCTGCCGCTCGCGGGCCTCACCGCGTGGCGCGCCACTGTCACCCACGGCGAGGTGGCCGCCGGGCAGAAAGTACTGGTCACAGGTATTGGTGGTGGTTGTGCGACGTTTGCGCTGGCCTGGGCACGGGCCCATGGTGCCGACGTGTTTGTCACCAGCAGCAGCGCCGAGAAGATCGCCCAGGCCGTAAAACTGGGTGCGCGTGCGGGCTTCAATTATCGCGATACAGACTGGGTGAAGCAGTTGCGTTCTGCGACCGGCGGTATCGATCTGATCATCGACAGCGCCGGTGGCAATGGTCTGCACGACGCACTCGATACGCTCAACGCCGGCGGACGCTACATTTTTTTTGGCGCCACCAACGGCAATCCCGACAAGGGCCTGAACATGGCCAAGCTGTTTTTCCGCCAGGTCCGTATCCAGGGCACGACCATGGGACGCCCCGAAGAATTTCGTGCCATGCTGGCCTGCGTCAACGCCCATAAACTCAAACCGGTCGTGGACCATGTATATCCATTTGCCGACGCTGTGACGGCGCATAAGCGAATGCAGGATTCGGAACAGATGGGCAAACTGGTGTTGCGTATGGACTAGGGGCTGCACAACCGCGTTGGCATAGCTCAACTTCGTGACGCGGTTACACAACGGCGAGGCGCGCTTCTCGATACCATTGTTAACAAGTGAGCAGTGCCTGGCGGCCAACACCACCAATCGTTCTCCACGCGTGTGAAATTCCTGCAAAGAGCAGATCCGATAAGCGCAGCGAGCTTGTTGCTACCTGGACCACCCCCCATAATTCCGACCTTCGCGTGTCTTGGAGAGGCCAATGATCACCTTAACTTTTGGGCTGCGCGGCGATATGCGCAGCAAGGCTCTGACCAGTCCCTCACTTGACAGCCAATTGGGTAACGTCACCGGCATCGTTAGTAACACGCGCACCACCGTTACCGCCGGCACGTCCAAAGGTGGCAGCCTGATCCTGGCCGGCAAGTTCAAGTTCGGCAATCAGAATTCATTGCGTGACAGTGATGTCACGGGCGTAACTTTGTCCGACAAGGGCAAGCATATGCTGCTGTCCTTAAGCGGCGCGCCGGCAGTGGATTTTGATGATGTCACGCGACAGGAGACGCCCCAGCTCATGGTGTCTTTGCTGTTACGCCAAGCCGGGCAGGGCATCGTGGTGCAAGGCAGCGCTTTTGCGGATTTCCTGATCGGATATGGCGGCAACGACAAATTATTTGGCAACGTCGGTGACGACGTGCTGCGCGGCGGCCTCGGTAACGACCAGTTGAACGGCGGCAATGGTGTCGACCGACTCGATGGTGGGGCGGGTGGCGACACCATGACGGGTGGGAAAAATAACGATAACTACGTCGTCGACGCGGCTGGCGATACGGTCATTGAAAGTGCCACCGGTGGCATCGACAGCGTCACTAGCAGCACTACCTGGAGCATGGGTGCCTTCGTCGAGAAGCTGACCTTGGACGGTAACAAAGCCATCGACGGCACTGGCAATGCCAGCGCTAACCATCTGGTTGGCAACAGCGCCGCTAATACGCTACGTGGCGCGGCTGGTGATGATCGACTTGATGGTGATCGTGGTGCGGATCGTCTCGAGGGCGGACGCGGCGACGACCTGATGATCGTGGACAACATCCGGGACTTGGTGGTCGAAGCCGTGGGCCAAGGCACAGATACTGTGCAAAGTACCGTCAGCTACCGCTTACCCGCCAATGTTGAGCGCCTCACTCTGCTCGGCAGCGGCGATATTGATGGCACCGGCAATACGCTCGCAAACGTATTGCGTGGCAATAGCGGCGACAACGTGCTGTCTGGCGGTAGGGGCAACGATATCCTCCTGCCCGGCCATGGCCACGATCAGTTGACGGGCGGGGCAGGGGCTGATGACTTCGTCGTCAGCGGCGCAAGCGGCGATACCCTCGTGATCACCGACCTGCTGTCGGGTGTCGATGACCTGTGGCTGACGCTTAGCGCTGTCCCTGCGCTAAGCCGCGGGCCGTTGGACGCCGGCAATCTGCGCGCCATCGGCGATGCACCCGACGGCGATGATTATCTGGTTTACGACCAGGCCAACGGCATCCTGTCCTACGACGCCACGGGCAATGGCGGCACTTTGTTCACTCTGGTCTCCCTGGGCGATAACAGAATTTTATTGGCGGACGACATTAGCATCGGCCTGCCCGCAGTTTGATTCCCACGGTGGCACGCCATAGGCCGCGAGTTGCCGCGCAGGAAAATTCCACTGACGCCAGTTTGAACAGCGCAGTCGAATGGGTGTAGTGCCCGCCCCGGCCTGTGCGCTATAAAAGATCTCAATTAATCCACTGCCAGGAGTCCAACCATGCCCCAGTCCAAACCACATCAGCAGCGCATCATCATCATCGGGTCCGGTGGTGGTGGCCTGTGCATGGGCATGCAGCTCAAACGGGCCGGGATTGACGATTTCCTGATCGTGGACAAGGCATCGGGCTTAGGCGGCACGTGGTGGCACAACACCTACCCGGGTGCCGAATGTGACGTGCAGTCCCACCTCTATTCTTTTTCTTTCGAACCCAAAGTCGACTGGTCACGGCCCTTTGCCGGCCAGCAGGAGATCCTCGGCTATTTCCAACACTGCGCGGATAAATACGGGCTCAATCAACACTTGCGTTTCAACACGCCGGTCAAGGCCATGCGGTGGGACGACGCACGCAGCCTGTGGCAGCTGGAAACCGAGTCGGGGGAACGCTTGGAAGCCCAGGTTGTGGTCAGCGCGCTGGGCATGTTCAACAACCTGGTGTGGCCCAAAATCCCCGGTATTGCCGACTTCAAAGGCACCTATTTCCATTCGGCGCGCTGGAATCACCAGCACGACTTAAGCGGCAAACGGGTGGGCGTGATCGGGGTCGCTGCGAGCTGCATTCAATTTGCGCCAGAGATCGCACCCAAGGTCAAACAACTGTCGCTGTTCCAGCGTACGGCCAACTGGGTCGTGCCCAAAGCGAATGTTCCCTACAGTCAGGAGCAGCTCGATTTTTATCGCGCCAACCCCGACGAAGTGCGCAAGAGTCGCGACGAAACCTATCGCGTCTGGAATTCATTGTGTACTTTCCAGGAGAAGGCCACGATGGCCGACATCGAGCGCTCCGGTCTCGAGCGCCTGGCGGTCGTGAAGGACGCGGAAACCCGTCGCAAGCTCACACCCGACCATCCGTTCGGGTGTCGTCGCCCGCTGTTTTCCGACGTCTACTACCCGATTTTTAATCGCGACAATGTTGCACTGATTACGCAAGGCATAGAACGCGTCACGCCCAAAGGAATTCTCACCACCGACGGTGTGGAGCACGAATTCGACACCATCGTTTATTCCACCGGCTTCGAGACCACCACGTATCTCAATGCCTTGGAAGTTAGCGGGCGCAACGGTGCGGATCTGCGCGACGCCTGGAGCGACGGCGCGCAGGCCTATCTGGGCATCACCACCAGCGGCTTTCCGAACATGTTCATGCTCTATGGGCCGAACACCAACCAAGGTTGTATCTTGTTCATGATCGAACAGCAGGTGCAGTACATCCTGCGCCAACTTGGCCGACTCGAGCAGGAAAAACTGGCATGGCTGGATGTGCGTGCGGAGGTCATGGCCAGTTACAACGACGAATTGCAAAAGGAAGTAGCGCAGGTGGACGTCTGGCAGGCGGCCTGTGGTGGTGAGTTCTACTACCGCTCCAAGAGTGGGCGTTTTGTCACCAACTTCCCTGGCACCATGGACGACTTTGTCGAGCGCACCCACGCACCCGATACGCAAGCGTACGAGGTGGCGAGTCAGAGTTAAGGCCGAAGAGCATGCGGGCCGATGTTCATCGGCCCCGCAGGGTTTCGTGGATGGGATAGCAATTCGACAATGGTGCAAAAATTGAGTATCGCTGTGCACCTACGTGTGTCCGACTAAAGTCGGACCTACAGAGTAAGGGACGCCCAATCGTAGGTGCGAATTCATTCGCACATTCACCACAGAAAGAAACGTGGGGCCGTGTGTGAATGTCCGACTGAAGTCGGACCTATGCACGGAAGGACGCTGAACTGTAGGTGCGAATTTATTCGCACATTCGCCCAAGCCCCCACACAGACACCTCATCCCAACTGCGCAATTACCTTCGCGTATTCGTCGAGCACCTTCAAAGCCTCATCCCGCGCAAAATCCGCAAACGGCAACAACACACGATTAGCACCGGTTGCAACCATGCGTTCCAGTCGTTTCGGATCCAGACCGCGCTCAGCGCGCACTTCGGCCAATACCGTCACATCGAGTTTCGAAGCATCACGGCCGCGCGCCTGCATGGCCCCACGTATATCGGTCAGTGCGGCCGGAATGTCCTCAATCAATCCCTCGATCGGCATCCAGCCATCGCAGTATTCCGCGATACGTGCCGGTACGTATTTGGAGTAGGCGCCCATCAGCACCGGCGGGCCGCCGGCTTGCAAGGGTTTGGGCCAGCACCACATCGGTGGCAGGTCAACAAACTTGCCGTGGTACTGCGGTTCGTCGTCGTTCCAGATGCGGCGGATAGCGAGCATGCGTTCGCGGGTCACCTTCCAGCGATCAGCAAACGCCACACCGTGGTCTTCCATTTCCTCCGCATTCCAGCCCGCGCCGATGCCAAACAACAGGCGCCCGCCCGACAGGCGGTCCAGTGAGGCGGTCGCCTTGGCGAGATTGATCGGGTCATGCTCGGTGACCAGGGTCACGCCGGTACCGAGTTTGAGTGTGCGGGTGGTCGCCGCGGCAATCGAGAGTGCGACAAACTGATCGTGGCAATGCCAGTACATGGCTGGCAGTTCACCGCCGCCGACAAAGGGCGAACGACGGCTGGTGGGTATGTGGGTATGTTCCGCATAAAACAGCGACTCAAAACCCCGTGCCTCGAGTGCGGGCGCAAGATCCTGAGGCTCGATGCTGGTGTCGGTCGGGAAACAGATGATGCCAAAATCCATAGGACTTATTCCTCGTTTTTGTACTGGGCGTTGTAGGGCAATGTAGGTCCGTGTAGGTCCGACTTTAGTCGGACATTTGCGTCCTCATCACCAGCGAGCACATTATCCGCAGCAATGTCCGACTGAAGTCGGACCTACAATAAACGCAAACAGAAGTCGGCCTACCTATAAGCCTCCCCAGGTCTCTTCTGTATGCAGCCGCGACAGATAGATCTTTTTGATCTTCCATTCGTTGCCTTCCTTGACGTAGTCCTCATGGTAGTGGCCCCAGCCTTTGAAAGTGCCCTTGGGTGAACGGATGAAGTCCCACATCGACCAGATGCCCTTGGCGGTGGTCGGGCTGGTGAGTTCGATTTCAGGCATGTAGCCCTGATGGACGGAACGGGCTTCGACGAACAGGCCGCTGACCGCCGCCACCAGATCTTCGCGACCGCTGCAGGTGATGGGGTCAACCGACGCGGTCATGTCCAGACGTGGTGGACCGTCGTAGGTGGCAACCACATCGGCAGTGAAGCACTTGCGCCACTCATCCCACACCCGCGTATCCATATGTCGGAAATAGCGCGCTTTGAGCTGTTTGATCAATTCGATTTCTTCAAGATTACTGGCCATGACTCCCCCTCGTATTTTAATTGATGCCCTGCTGGGCCGGCTGATTTGATTCTAGGGGGAGAGGCGGTCCAGCGGAAGCCGAGCCCGCCGCGCGTGGCGAGGTTTTAAGAGCGCGTTGCTTAGGGCACGCGCAGGCGCGCGGCGATCAAGACTTGAGCACGATGTTCCAACAGCACCGCATTCACACTACCGGGGTAGATGCGCCCGGCGCGCAACAGCACGCCATACTCCTCCGCCGTCTGCCTTGCGTCATGACAGTGGAAATCCACACCTTCGACGAGTTCATGGGCAAGGGCCTTAAAAGCGCGAAAGGCGCTGCCTTTGACCACGCCGCAGGCGATATCCATTTCTTTGAAGGTCATCAACTGACCCCCATTGAGGGGGGGTATCGCTGCCGCGGGAGACTTAGCCAAAGTTAGTGCTCGCGCCGTTCAGCCATGCGACTCGACAGGTCACCGACCTTGGCGTCGTCCTGATGGCCTTCGAGTACAAAGCGCGGTTTCAGAATTCTGATCAGGGCCGGCAGCACCGTAACCGCACCAATCATGTTGCTGGTCATGAGTAATAGCAGCAGCATCGCCATCTCACTATTAAAACGTAGCGATGAGCCCGGGATCCAGTAAACGATGCCGGCGATCACCATCACGGCGGTAAACAGCACGGCCGCACCGGTGGTCGAAAGACTGACCCTGACCGCATCGTCGAGGGAGCGATGACGCACTTCGGCACGAATGCGATCGATGACGTAGAGCGCGTAATCGACCCCCAGCCCAACCCCGACCGAGGTCACCGGCAGGGTATTCACGTTCAAACCGATACCACGAAAGCCCATGTAGGCGCGGTTGATCAATACCGCTAGCGCCAAGACCACGAACACCAGCAGCGCGGCCATGAAAGAACGGTAGGTCACCAGCACCGACAGCATGCACACGACGATGATGAGTACCGTCTGCAACAGCTCCGATTCTTCAACTTCCTGGTTGGCCGCAGCCGTGGTGCCGATGATGCCGCCGGCAAAGCGCGCGGTGACACCCTCAACGGGATGGCTGTCAACAAACTGCTGCGCGCTTGTGATGGCGGCGTGCACCGTAGGCCCGGTTGCGTCTTTGAAGAACATCACAAAATTGGCGGTGCGTCCTTCGAGATCCATGTATTCAAGAATGACGCCGGGCATGGCTGCGCCGGCTTCGTACATGAACAAGGTATTGCCGATGTCCTTTTGCGTGGCTGGCACCAGCGACCAACGGGGATCATCGTAGTGGTAGAGCCGGTTGATGGAGCGCACGAGGGTCGGTATGTCGCGCGTGCCACCAAAATTCGGCGTGCTGGCCATATGCAGACGAAACTCCTCCATCATCGCGAGTACCGCCGGCTCCTTCATTTTGTGGGCATTGTCGCCCTCAAAATAAATGCTGAGCTGGTTGGCGCCAAAAAACATGCGCGCGATATGAGCCGCGGCAACGTTGTACTCCGAGTCGGGAAACAGGATCGGCGAGCCGGGTTTTTCTTCGCCCACGGACGCATCCTTGGCATAGTAGGACGACACCAGGACCAACAGCGCCAGGCCGCCAAACAGCGGCACGGACGCCCCGCGCGAAGTGATGAAATGCGCGAGGCGGCTCATGACACGCGCATAAACATTGCTGGTTTCTTCACCAGTCAGGACCTTGGGCGCCGGCAGGTAGGACAGCACCAGGGGCACCATCACGGCCACCGTAATCATATTGCTGAAAGACCAGAAGGCGCAGAAATAACCGAGCTTGGCGATAATGGGAATAGAAGAGACCGCCAGCACCAGCAGTCCGGCCGCATCGGTAAAAATGGCGATCGAGGCCGGCACGATCAATTCACCCATGCTGGTGCGCACCGCCTCATCACGGCTCGCGCCGCGCAACAGCTCGTCGTGGTAGCGCTCCATCATCTGCACGCAATGACTGGCGGTGCGCGCCGAGATGAGTACCGGCACCACCAGGATCAAGGGGTCGAGGTTGTAACCCAGCCAACCCACGAAGCCCAGGCCCCACACCGCCGAGGCAGCGGTGCCCAGCATCGGGATGAAGACCCCGGCAAAGGTCCGGAAGTGCATAAACAACAGCACCACCATCACCAGCAGGGTGACACTGAAAATCGTTACCAGCTCGCTGGAGTGGTGATAGATCCAGCCTTTTAACATCGGTTCGCCGGCCACATAGAGGGTCGCGGATCCGTCGGCTTCGACCTCGGTTTTGAGTGCTTTGAGACGCGCATAAATTTTGTCGTAGTCGAGCCGTTCTTCGTCGAAACCGGCGAGTATCAGCGCTGCCGAACCATCGGTAGAGATATAGGTGCCATAGACGATGTCGTTGTTGAGTGATTCTTCGCGCAAACGTTTGAGCTGTTCCGTGTCGGTGGGCAGGGTCTTGGCCATCGGCAT
>JANOXY010000080.1:0-5205 GCA_031418675.1 Pseudomonadota bacterium | reverse complement strand
GCGCGGCGAGCAGGGCGTGACAAAAGGCATGACCGCTGGCGGCATCGACCACGGTGAAACCCACTTTCATCGGCGACTCGACCGGGCCGGTCATGGACATGATGCCGCTCTCGCCCTGCACCACCATGTCGACACCACGTTTGTTGACCACCGAGGGTGTCCAGCCAAAACCCGACACCGAGCCATAGATCAAACGCGGATTGAGCGCCATCGCAGCTTCGGCGCCCAATCCGCGTTTGATCTATGGCTCGGTGTCGGGCTTTGGCTGGACACCCTCGGTGGTGAACAAACGTGGTGTCGACATGGTGGTGCAGGCCGAGAGCGGCATCATGTCCATGACCGGCCCGGTGGAGTCGCCGATGAAAGTGGGTTTCACCGTGGTCGATGCCGCCAGCGGTCATGCCTTTTGTCACGCCCTGCTCGCCGCGCTGTTCAAACGCGAGCGCACGGGTCGTGGTGAACGGGTGCGCGTGAGCCTCTACGACGTCGCACTGCATCTGCAATCGGGCCCGATCGTGGAATACCTGATGACCGGCGTGCAGGTACCGCGCAGCGGCAATAGCGCACCCTTGAGCGCGCCAGCCGATCTGCTGCGCTGTGGCGAAGGTGCGATTGTGATCTCCGCCTATCTGCCCGCCCACTGGCTGATCTTTGTCAAAACAATCGGTGGCGAAGCGCTGGCCAGCGATCCACGTTTTGTCAGCGCCGCCGATCGCCTTGCAAATCGCGGCGCCATGATCGCAGCGCTGGAAGCGCGTCTCGCCACGCGCGATGCCAGTGCATGGGAAGCTTTGTTGGCAGCAGCCGGTTTGTTGGTGGGCCAGGTGAAAGATTACGCCGCCGTTGCGGCCTCACCCTACTCCCTTGAAGCACTGAGCATCGCGCGCGCCGGTGATGCCTACGGCGTGCAGAATCCCGCCCAACTCGCCAGTGTGCCGCGCGGGGATTTTGCAGCCTTTCGCGAATGCGAACGGCAAGACATCGAGTGGCTGACACCCCCAAGCAAAAATTCAACCTTGTAAATGCGAATTTATTCGCACACTCGTAGCTGCGAATTTATTCCCAAACTTGTAGGAGCGAATTTATTCGCACAAAAGACATCCCCGGCCAACCACCCCCCAACCGTTAGCCGTGCCCAGCAACAACCTGATCAACCACCACCTTAATACTGTCGTAAGCCTCACTCGGTGCATTGAACATCCGGTTATGACAGATAGAAACAGCAACATCATGGGTTGGATCAGCCCAGGCGATCGAGCCGCCAGTGCCAGGATGTCCCAGCAACCTGCGGTCCTCACCTAAGATGCGGCAATAATTCTCAGGATTGGTATTGCCGCCGGTCCAGTATCCAGCGCCAACGCGCGCGGCATAACCCAGCACCGTGTCAGCCTGATCACCATCCACGCGCAGGGTGGAAAATCCGGCCACCCGCGTTTGCGACAACAGCCTCACGCCACCCAAGGCACCACCACCGGCAAGCAGCGCAAAAAAACGCGCGACGCTGCGCGCGTTGGCGATACCGTTAGCGCCAGGGATGCAGGCTTCCCGCACGTCCTTGCGGCCGTAGATTTCCTCCCGTGCCCCCACTTGCGCAGGCATCCCCAAAGCCGGTGCGACGGCGTTGGCGTTGGGGCGCATCGGCGCGTCGATGAGGCGCGCCACACGTGAGTGGTACGCCGGCGGTAAGCCGATCCAGAAATCCTCGATGCCCAGCGGCAGCAGGATCTCGTCGCGCAGGTAATTCCGAAAGTCGCGCCGTTGCGGATCGGTGCGGCGCACGATCTCGGCGATGATCCAGCCGAAGGTGTAACTCATATAGCCGTTCTTAGTGCCCGGCTCGAATCGGGGCGCGAGCCGCGCGAGTTCGCTGGTCATCCATTCGTAATCGCAAAACCGCTCGGGTGTCATGTCTTCCGGCATGGCATAGAGCCCCAGGCGGTGTTGAAGCGCATGCATGACCGTCGCCCGGTCTTTACCGTTGGCGGCAAATTCGGGCCAGTAACGCGAGATGGGTGCGTCGTAATCAACCCGGCCACGTTCCGCTTGCAGATGCAGGGCCGTGGCGGTTAATGCTTTACACACGGAGAAAATCGGGAACAGCGTGGTGGGTGTGACACGCGCGCCGGTTGTGACGTCGGCGATGCCACCACAGGCCTCAGCGGCCAGCTCGCCAGCGACATAAATAGCCACCTGCAGTCCGCGCTCACCACCCTGCTCAATGGCGATATTCACCGCGTTCGTCAGCGCCGCTGTCAACGCACTGTCCATGCCGGCCTCGCCAGGGTCACTGCCCCATGATCCCGTTCCATCTTAACGATACTGGTCGTCGCGCGAATCTACCCGTTTGCCGCGATGGATAGCGCGAGCAGGCACCCGCCCCGTGGCCCGCGCAGACTTATCGAGCGCAATATTCGGAAGATTTTTGCCACGCCACGACCCGCTACAATGGCCGGGCCATCATCGCGAGCCCCAGTCCATGTCTCAAACGGCCCAAACCACACCGCGCCACCCACCGCCTGCACCGCTCAATGGCGCGCTGACGCAATTATTCCAACGCCTGCTGGATGAGATGGATGGCAACGAGAGCCTTGAGTGGGACGGCCAGGAAGGTCACGTCGCGGCGGCTAACTACAGTGACCCCGCAGTACTGGATCTTGAAATAAAACATGTGCTGCGCCGGCAGCCGCTGTGCCTGGGTCACGCTCATCAGTTGCGCGAACCCGGCAGCCTGCTGGCGCGGGACATTTTCGGCCTGCCCCTGTTGTTGCTGCGCGATCGCGCTGGGCAGATCCAGGTGTTGTTGAACGTCTGTCGTCATCGTGGTGCGCGCCTGGTGCTGGGCGAAAACGAAGTGTGTCGCCGCAGCGCTCTCACCTGCCCCTATCACGGTTGGACTTACGACCTGTCGGGCCAGCTGCGCACCATCCCTGCTCAGCAGGGTTTTCCAACCACCGAGCCCGCAAGCCACGGCCTGCGGCGCCTGCCGGCCGTCGAACGACACGGATTGATATGGGCGGTGTTGGACCCTGATACAACGTTTATCGATGTGGCGGGCTTCCTGGGTGAGATCGATGATGACCTCACGACCCTCGGGCTGGGCTCGCACCGTTTTTTTCGTCAGCACGTACGGCGCTGCCCGACCAACTGGAAGCTGATGATGGACGCCTTTCAGGAGGTCTATCACATCAAAACCTTGCACCGGCAAACCATTGCGCCGTTTTTTCTCGACATGAAAGCTGCCGGCGAGGGCGTAGGCCTGCATACGCGCATCCTGGTCGGGCGCGACAAACTGCCGGCCGCGCGCAGTCTGCCACCCCAGGCTTGGGACGTGCGCCGGCATGCCACGCTCACCCATGCGATCTTCCCCAACAGCCTGCTCATCTACCATCCCGATGCCACCAGTCACATGGCGATGTTCCCCATCACTCCCGATGAGATGCTGTTTGTGCACAGCTTTTTCACGCCGCACGATCCGCGCGACGACGATGAGCGTGCCCATTGGGATCGCACTTTCGAGATGATCGATGCGGGTGTGTTCGGCGCGGAAGATCTGTTTGTATCGGCGCAGATCCAGCTCGGACTCAAATCCGGCGCCAATGACAGCTTTGTCTTTGGTCGATTCGAACAGCACCTGCGTCGTTATCACGATAACCTGGGTCGACTGCTGCGCGAAGGCGAAACTCAGGTCTAGCCTCTGAAACGATGGTTGGCTGCGAGCGCACTTGGTGTGCGCTGGTCCCACGCTGATTGGGCATCGTCAGCCTCGTCATCACTCCCCGACCTACCTCTCGGCAGGTAGTCGCTGTTGTTTGATTGACGCTATGCTCGCCCGTCGCATCATCCGTAGTAGAGGGGAATTCCATGACATCCGGGCCTACCAGTAACGCCGGCAAATCGAGCGTCGATCGCCTGGCCTTTGGCCTGCGCGGCCATATCAATCGTTTTTCGCACACGGTCATCAATGTCTCCGATCTGGAGCGCGCCGTGGAGTTTTATGAGGCCACTTTCCCGGTGCGGCGTCGCCAACACATCAATGGCCCGGCGCAACGCTATGCAGGGCTTGGCATCGAACACGGGCAATTCGAAGGTTGGGTGCTGGAGAACAAAAAGGATGCCTCACCGCCGGGCGACCTGGTGGCGGAGTTTCCCGCACGTGCGCTACACCTGGTGCAATGGAAAAATCCCACACCCGTAGGCAAGCCCTATCGCGAAGCCAATCACGTCGGGATCTATCGCCAGAATTCGCTGGTGGGCAATCTCGATGAAGCCTATGCACGCGTGCTAAAAAACGGGGGCAGGCCCTATGGCGAGCCCAGCGAGATCATTCTCACGCCCGATGGCTTCAAGGTGCGGGTGTTTGCCTATCGCGATCCGGACGGCTCAACGCTGGAGATGATCGGCGCCGAAGATCCGGCCGGCAAGGTCGTGTTCCCGGGCATGATGCATCACTGCAATTTGAATGTGCGCAGTATCGAGCGTGGCTATCGTTTTTATCACGACGTCATGGGGCTCGATCCCCAGGCCTATCTCGCGCCGGCCGAGCTGCAACCGGCAAGCAATGGGTCGCTGGGTGATGCGCTCACGAACCCCGACGGTTCGTCCTATAGCGGGCTTATGCAGTTCTCCGCTTCGCTGCTCGGCGTGCGCTCGGACTCACGCAGCCCCATCGATGTATTGGAGTGGAGTACACCCAAGCCCTATGGCGAGGCCTATCCCGTCGCCAATCACCTCGGCATCATTCGGGTCGCGTTTGAAGTGGACAATATCGAACAGGCACGTGCGCGCCTGGTGGCCACCGGTCATACCGGAGTGGGTCCCATCGAGACTTGGGATATGGGGGAATTCGGCGAGCGTAAGGTCGTCATTTTCCGCGACCTCGATGGCATCTGGCTTGAGCTTATTGAAGCCGTGCCTTACCCGGCAGCCTTACCGCCCTTCGTCGGCAGCTAGGCCGAGAAGGTCCCCGTGGCTGGCGCAGGGGGTGCCAGCCACGGGTAAGTTTCAAAGCTAAGTGCTTAGGTTCCGAGACGACGCATGGCCGCCTGGGTCATGTAGTTGTCGTAGACGTTGGTCAGGTTGTAGTCGGACTTGAAGCCGCCAGCGACCGACTCGGTCTGGTTGAAGCGCGACATCGTACGGCCCTGGAAGTCATGGCTGTGATACCAGGTCCAGCTCCAGGCCGGTTTGCCCTTGTCCAACACCTCG
>JANOXY010000079.1:0-9217 GCA_031418675.1 Pseudomonadota bacterium | reverse complement strand
CCAGTGGCAAGGGTGGCGTAGGCAAAACCACGGTGTCGATCAATCTTGCGGTGGCCTTGGCGAATCTTGGCCACGACGTGGTGTTGCTTGATGCTGACCTCGGCCTGGCGAACGTCGATGTGCTGCTCGGACTCACATCCGCGCGCACCTTGACCCAGGTGGTCAGCGGTGAGTGCGGGCTCGAGGATGTCATCCTGACGGGCCCCGCCGGGGTACGTATCGTGCCGGCGGCCTCTGGCATTCAACACATGGCGGAATTGAGCGAATTCGAACGCGCCGGACTGATCAATGCATTCAGTCAGCTGGAGCGTGCGGCGGACTTCATGGTCGTCGACACCGCCGCCGGTATTGCCGCCAATACCCTGGATTTCTGTGACGCGTCCCACGAGGTGTTGGTTGTCGTCACCGATGACCCCGCCTCGATTACCGACGCCTACGCCACTATCAAGGTGCTCAACCAGCGCAGCCAGCGCAATCGTTTTCGTGTGCTGGTGAATATGGCCCAGGACCAGGCGGGCGCCATGCGCCTGTATCGGCGTCTGCTCGAAGTCACCGACCGTTATCTGGACGTGGCTCTCGATTTTGCCGGCGCGATCCCGGTTGACGCGCAAGTGCGCAGCGCCGTGCGGCGCCGCCAGGCCCTGGTCGAGGCTTACCCGGCCAGTCGTGCCGGTATCGCATTCAAGAATCTGGCCGCCACAACCGATAAATGGCCAATACCACGATGGGCAAGTGGCCGGATGGAGTTTTTCGTGGAACGCATGGCTCGCACCGAGTCACTTGGGAGGGTAGTAAACGTATGAAGAAAGTTGCTGCATATCAGAAGAATGCGGCCTCGGGTGTTGCGGAAAGGAGTCAGAACCAACTGGTGACTGACTACGCGCCCTTGGTCAAAAGGATTGCCTATCACCTGATGACCCGCCTGCCGCCGACGGTGCAGGTCGATGATTTGATCCAGTCCGGCATGATCGGGCTGCTCGAGGCAGCGCGGAACTATGACGCCTCGCAGGGTGCCAGTTTCGAGACCTACGCCGGCATACGCATCCGCGGCGCCATGCTCGATGAGATCCGCAAGGGCGACTGGGCGCCGCGCTCATTGCATCGCAAGGTGCGGGCAATATCGAAGGCCGTGGCCGATATCGAAGGGCGTGAGGGACGTGACGCCCGCGATGCCGAAGTCGCCCAGGAAGTTGGTATGAGTCTCGACGACTACTACTCGACCCTGCAGGACGCGACCGGCTATCGCGTGTTCAGTTTTGAGGATCTGCCGGCGGGAGAAGAAGGCATGACCGAAAGCCTGACCGCCAAGATTCCGGAGCCCTTGGCCAATGTCGAAAACGACATGTTCAAGGCTGCGCTGGCTGACGCGATAGCTGGCCTGCCCGAGCGCGAACGCCTGGTGATGTCCCTCTACTACAAAGAAGAACTCAATTTGCGCGAGACCGGTGAGGTGTTGGGCGTCAGCGAATCCCGCGTTTGCCAGATCCACTCGCAAGCCTTGATTCGACTCAAATCGCGCATGGCCGATTGGACCGACCACATCTGATCGCGGCGCTACGCAACCCATAGTTAACTGGAGGTATCCGGTGGACAAGGGCATGAAAATACTCGTCGTGGATGATTTCTCGACGATGCGCAGAATCATTCGCAACCTGTTGCGCGATCTCGGCCTGGCCAACGCCGACGAGGCCGACGACGGCGCTACCGCGTTGCCGATGCTGAAGTCCGGCAAATACGATTTCCTGATCACCGACTGGAATATGCCGATCATGGAAGGCATAGACCTGGTGCGCACCATCCGCGCCGATGCGGACCTACGCGAGCTGCCGATCTTGATGGTGACTGCCGAAGCGCGCCGCGAGCAGATCGTGGTGGCGGCGGAGGCGGGTGTGAACGGCTATATCGTCAAACCATTCAACGCCCAGACCCTTGAAGCGAAGGTCGCCAAGATCTTCGAGCGCCTCAGCGCCGCTGCCTGAGGACGTCCCATGGCTCAACCGGCAAAACAGGTAGACAGTCTGGCACTCGCGCGGCGACTGGTGGATGCCATCGAAGCGGGCGACTCGAACCACGCTGACGACTTGATCAAAGCCCTGCATGACGGACGTTTTGATGCCCTCTACCAGGAGATCGGCAAGCTGACCCGCGACGTGCACGACACCTTTGCCAATCTGGCCGGCGACGAACGTTTGGTCTGTCTGGCACAGCGCCACATGCCCGATGCCCGTGAGCGGTTGCGTTATGTGGTGGAAAAAACCGAAGAAGCGGCCGATCGCACCCTCACGGCCGTCGAACACATGATTCCCATGTCGGACAAGCTGGTGCACCAGGCGGTTGCCTTGCGCGCGCTTATGCCCAGCGAGGGCCTGGCACTGCACGGCCAATTACACACATTTTTTGATCTCGTTGAGCACGACGGCCGCGCTTTGCGCAACAGTTTGACCGAGGTCCTGATGGCGCAGGAGTACCAGGATCTGACTGGTCAGGTGATCAAGCGCACCATTGATCTGGTGGGGCAGGTTGAGGGAAAACTTGTCGAATTGGTCAGCGCTTGCGGCGTGGTGAGTGGTGCTGCGCTGGTGGGTGCCACACCCAGCGCGAGCTCCTTCGGTCCGGCGGTGCGTGAGGACGGTCGCCTGGCTGATGTCGATGAATTGCTCGCCAATCTCGGCTTTTGAGCGGCGTGCGACTCAGTTTGCGTCGGCGCTAGCCGCTATCCCGATCTCGGCGCGCGTGAATCGGCGTGAAACATCACACGCAGCTGCAAAACTTCGTCGCACTGCCGCGACGCGCTCGATGACAGTGTAACCGGACAGGTGAATGGCGATGGACGACGAAATTGTCCAGGATTTTTTAATTGAGGGCGGGGAGACCCTCGAACAACTCGATGGGCAGTTGGTGTCGCTCGAAAGCGCGCCCGATGACAAACAACTGTTGAACGCCGTATTCCGCGCCTTTCATACCATTAAAGACGGCGCAGGATTCCTTGGCCTGGAGAATCTGGTCGCGGTCAGCCACAAGTCCGAAGACATCTTCGACATGTTGCGCAAAGGCGAGCTGCGCATCGACGCCACCTTGATGGATACTTTTCTGCAGGTGCTGGACGTTTTGCGCCTGATGTTTGAACAACTCCGTGGCGGCGAAATGCCAACCCCCGCACCGGCCGAGCTGTTGGCGCGTTTGCGCTCCATTGCCGATGGCACGCTAGTGCCGGACGCTGTCGAGGTGGTCGTGGTCAGCGCCGCGCTGGTCGCGGATGTTGACCCCATGACCGCCATCGTCGATGAGATGAGCGCGGTATCCGACGGCGAAATCGTAACGCCGGCCGCCGCAGGTGATTTGATCACTGAAGAAGAATTCGACGCACTGCTGGACAAGCTGCAGGTCGGCGCCACATGCCCGGCGCCGCCGGTCGCTGCGGGCGATCCGAATCTGATTTCCGACGATGAATTCGAGGCGTTGCTCGACGCTATGCATGGCGCCGGAAAATTCGTGGCGGCGGCGCTGCCAGCGGTGGTGGCCAGCGCAGCCCCGGTGGCGCAAGCGGCCTTACCGTCGGCCACTGCAGCACCGGTAGCCCGTGCGCCCGAGCAGGCCAAGGACACCACCGTGCGCGTCGAGACGGAGACCTTGGACCGCATCATGAATATGGTCGGCGAACTGGTCCTGATTCGAAATCGGCTTATTAATCTGCAGTCCTCAATCGGTAACGAGGCGGTGACCCACACCGTTGCCAATCTCGACGTGGTGACCAGCGACTTGCAGATGGCGGCGATGAAAACCCGCATGCAGCCGATCAAAAAAGTATTCGGACGTTTCCCACGGGTGGTGCGCGATCTGGCACGTTCGCTGAACAAGCAGATCGAATTGGTCATGGAAGGCGAAGAGACCGATCTCGACAAGAACCTGGTCGAAGCGCTGGCCGATCCGCTGGTCCATCTGGTGCGCAATTCCGTCGATCACGGTATCGAAATGCCGGCCGACCGCATCGCGACCGGCAAGCCGGCGATGGGCACACTGCGACTGGCCGCAGCCCAAGGGGGAGACCAGATCGTGTTGACCATCGCCGACGACGGCAAGGGCATCGATGCCGAAGCCTTGCGCCGCAAGGTGGTGGAAAAAGGCCTGATGGACGAAGATCCCGCCGCGCGCCTTTCGATGCGCGAATGTTTCGAATTGATTTTCCTGCCGGGCTTTTCGACCAAGGACGAAATCTCGGACATCTCAGGCCGTGGTGTGGGTATGGACGTGGTCAAGACCCGTATTACCCAGGTCAACGGCAGTATCGAAATTGATTCGCAGCTCGGCATCGGTACCACGATACGCATCAGCGTGCCCTTGACCCTGGCCATCATGCCGACGCTGATGGTGGTGCTGGGCTCGCAGGTTTTTGCGCTGCCCCTGGTCAACGTGCAGGAGATCATCAACTTCGAGCGTCAACATGCGCGCGAAGTGGACGGGCGCAAAACCATGGTGGTGCGGGGTAAGGCGTTGCCGCTGTTTTACCTGTCGCGCTGGCTGGTCGATGGTGTTTATGAATTTACCAAGCAGCAAGGTCATGTGGTGGTCGTGCGCATCGGTAATCAGAGTGTCGGTCTGCTGGTTGATGATCTGATCGGCCAGGAAGAAGTGGTGATCAAGCCGCTAGGCGCGCTATTGCACGGCATCAAGGGGCTGTCCGGCGCGACCATAACTGGCAACGGCAAGATCGCCCTCATCCTCGATCTGCCGGGGTTGATCGAATCCTATGCGCGCCACTGAGGAACATAATCGCTTGGTTTGCGGGCGACCAGCACGGCCATGAAAAATTTCGACATGTTGAGTCTGAGTGGTGTGGTGGTGGCCATCGCCGCCGTTCTGCTCGGTCAGCATCTCGAAGGCGGCAGCATCCTTTCCCTGCTCAATGGTCCGGCTATTCTCATCGTCGTGGGCGGCAGTATCGGCGCCACCATGCTGCAATCACCGCTGCCAAC
The DNA here is from genome assembly GCA_031418675.1 of Pseudomonadota bacterium. Classification (GTDB taxonomy): domain Bacteria; phylum Pseudomonadota; class Gammaproteobacteria; genus JADJYF01. The sequence goes on along the minus strand of JANOXY010000079.1, from coordinate 4,244 downwards.
TTTTATCCGCGCCATGAACATGCTGGTGTGGGTGGTGCGTCCGCCGGTCTTTCGCGCTGAGGCGCAAATGCGCGAGATCGTCAAATGGGCACAGCTCGCACGGCGTGAAGGCCTGCTGGGGCTGGAAGATGTGGTGGAATCGGTGCGCAACCCCTATGCGCGCAAGGGACTGCAGCTGGTCATCGACGGCAACGATCCTGAGTCGATCCGCGAAACCCTCGAACTCGATGCCATGTCGCGTGAACGCCGCGACATGAATGCCGCCAAGGTCATCGATGGCATGGGCGGTTACGCCCCGACGCTCGGCATTCTCGGCGCGGTGATGGGGCTCATCCAGGTAATGAACAATCTGGCCGACCCGGCCATGCTCGGTCAGGGTATCGCGGTGGCCTTTGTCGCCACGGTCTATGGTGTCGGTCTTGCCAATCTGGTGTTTCTGCCGGCGGCGAATAAGTTGAAAGCCCTGGTCCGCGAGGAGTCGCGTTTCAAAGAGCTGGTAACCGTCGGCATCCTGGCGATCGCAACCGGCGACAATCCGCGCATGGTTGAGATGCGCCTGCAGGGTCTGCTGGCGTGAGTACGGCGAGTCTCGCCAGTCGCCGCCGCATGGATCGCGAAGCGGAAATGGAGGAGGCCGACAGTGCGCACCGGTGGGTGTTGTCCTATGCCGATTTCATCACCTTGCTGTTCGCGTTTTTTGTTGTGATGTATTCAATTTCATCGGTCAACGACGGCAAATTCCGCGTCCTGTCCGATTCCATGGAGAGCGTGTTTCGCACCGCTGAAGCTTTGCCGGCGCCCATCGACCTCGGCGGTGGCATGACCGGCGTCGGGCGCATGCCAGACAATCACACCGAGGGTGGTCAGCCAACCCGTCTCCTGGAAGAAATCGCGCAGGACGATTTTCCAGTACCGGTGACGGCGGTGGATGCCCACGACGTCACCGCCGGTGAGATCGAAAAAGTACTGAAGGACCCCATCGAGCTCGACAACGTGCGCATTCGACAGAGTGAACAATGGATTGAGGTTGAGCTGGATGGCGAATTCGCCTTTGCCAGTGGCCAGGCGCGCTTGAGCAAAGCCGCAGAGCCAACCATCAGCCGTCTGGCGGCGCTGATCAAAGCCAGCACCACACCGGTCCGGGTGGAAGGTTTCAGCGACAACGTCCCAGTGCAGGACGGCGTCTACGGTTCCAACTGGGCGTTGTCGGCGGCCCGTGCCGGCAGCGTGGCGGCGAGTTTTGTCGCGCGCGGGGTTGATGCACAACGCCTCTCTGCCACCGGCTTTGGTGAGTTGCATCCGGTGGCGGATAACGCCACCGCGCAAGGGCGGGAGAAGAACCGGCGTGTGGTCATTGCGATCGCGCGTCATCCACAGGTGCCGGGTGCCAGCGTGTCGCTCGCCGCACGTGGCGACGGTCCGGAGGAGCTGCCAATGGAAACCCTGCAACGGGTGTCGGTGCTGCCAGGACCGGCGGAGATCAGTCAATGAAAATCTGGACGGTGATGGCGCAGAAGGGTGGAGTGGGTAAGACCACGACGGTGGGCAACCTGGCAGGCGCACTGAGCGCGCAGGGCGCGCGCGTACTCGCCATTGATCTTGACCCCCATGGTTCTTTGAGCAGTTATTTCGGTTTTTATCCGGAGCGCGATGAAGGCAGCGTACATGATGTGTTTGCCGCCGCCGCCAGCAATGCTGCCTGTGACATCACACGATTGCCACGACGTACCGTGGTCGACCGACTCGAAATGATCACCAGCGCGACTGCGCTGGTGTCTCTCGAACGCCGCTGTGGGCAGGTGAAGGGTATGGGGCGTGTGCTTAGTCGCCAGCTGCCCAAGCTCGCCGCACGTTACGACTATTGTCTGCTCGATTGTCCACCCACTCTCGGCATGCTGGTCATCAACGCACTCGCAGCCTGCGAGCTGCTGGTGGTGCCGATGCAATGTGAAGACCTCGCGTTGAAATCACTGGACAGGATGATGCGCACGCTTGAGTTGTTCGGTAATTCCAGCGGGCGCCGTCTACCTCATCTGATCGTGCCGACCATGTTTGACCGTCGCACGCGCGCCTCGCGCGATACTTTGTTGACGCTGCGATGTCGCACGGATATCACGCTGTGGCCCGAAGTCATTCCGGTCGACACCCAGCTGCGCGAAGCCAGCCGGATCGGTGTGCCCTTGACACGCTGGCAACCCGAAGCGCGGGGTGCCGAAGCTTATATCCGCCTGCTGGACGCGCTGCATAGCAATCGCACACGACCATTGCGCCTGGCTGGCGAGGTGGCCTGAGGGTGGACATCCTCGAGACGTTTTTCACCGATCATCTCTATGAGGTGGCGGACAACGCACCTAGTGCCGAGGTCGCGCGTGTTGCCTGCGCGGCCACACGCTATGTGTTGTTCAAGGTCGGTCAGATCCGCTTTGCCCTGGCCAGCACGGCTATCGCCGCGTATGGCCGCGAGCGCGACAAGGAATGTCATTACGTTGCGGCTCAGGTACTTGTTCCGCCGCGCTATCGCGCGGTCGCTGGCTGCGATGCAGACCATCAGCATTACATTCATCTGGCGGGCACCCGGCTTGGCATCGGGCCGTGTAAGTCCGATGGCGAAATTGTTGCGCGCGAAGGGGCGGTAGCGCCACGAAACCGCCACGCGGACGAGCCATGGATTATCGCTACGCTCTCCGACCCGCCAAGTTTGGTATTGGAAAAACACGCACTTAACACCCTGCTGCACGACCAGGCTGGCGCTTGAAATCAGAACTGGCATGGCACGTGCATTTGTTCACTCAGACGACGGGATATGACTGTTTCCTGACACCAGGCGACACAACCCGATAAGGAGCATCCCATGAGCGCGGTCATGAAAGGCAACAGCCAGCAGGTTTTTCGCTGGGTTACATTTCGTCTCGCTGATGAGATCTATGGCATTAATGTCATGCAGGTACAGGAAGTGCTGCGCATGACCGATGTTGCGCCCGTGCCCGGAGCACCGCATTACGTGATGGGCATCATCAATCTGCGTGGCAAAGTCGTGACCGTACTCGATACCCGCAAACTGCTCGATCTCGCGACCGGCGATATCACCGATACCTCGCGCATCATGATTATTGAATCGGGCAAGGTGACGGTCGGCTTGCTGGTCGATAGCGTTGCCGAAGTGGTGAATATCTCTTCCAGTGAAATCGATCCGCCGCCCAGTGTGGGTAACGACGAAGGCTCGCGCTACGTCCAGGGCATCTACAGTAGTGAACAGCAGATCCTGATCCTGATCGATTTGGACAAACTGATAAACGAGGAGAATCGCGAAGCGATCAGCACGTTCTGATCGCTTGCTGCTTACCATGGATATCAAGCCCGTTCCGTCCACTCGCCCGCCCGCACCCGTGCTGAAGGTCGCCGAGCGCAAGGACCCACGGCGCGAGCAGGGTGGCAGACAAGTTGCCGATCGGGCACCGCTGCCGGACCACGATGCGAGCGATGGCAGCCAGCACGTAGACGCGTACGCATGAGCGACCTCACCATCTCGCTGGACTACACCCTCTGGACCGCAGCGGCGCTCGTGATGCTGCTAGCAGGTGGGCTGTGGGAACGACGTCACCGCCGCGCTCTGCAGCGATTGCAAGGTACTGTGAGCGCCCAGACGGAAAGTCTGGCTGCTCTAGAGCGCGACCTGGCAGCACTGTTGAGCTGCTCTCGAGGCGTAGCCGAACGGGTGACCAAGAGCGAGGCCCAGCAGCGGCGTTTACAGACTGAACTGGACAAATTGCACAGAGCAGACGACAACCAGCTCGCTATCACCCACGCAATGAAACTCCTGAACAGCGGTGTGGATCTCAAGAACGTCACCGAACTTTGCGAGCTCAGCGAAGGAGAGGTCGAAATTCTGCAGAATCTTGCGCGGCACCGGCAGGCAGCCTGACGCGGGTCGTGCGATAGCGCGTCATCTGCGTCAGGGAGCAGAAGAGGCCGTGCAGAAGCGCCCAAACTCTTTTGAATCCGTTACAATGCGCCGCCGCTGACCTGGCCCGTCCAGACCGTGCGGCTGTTGAGCTTCGATGAGGCCAGGCGGACCTTAGCGGCGCGACGGATGGTGAGCAGAATTCGGAGAGGTGGCCGAGCGGCTGAAGGCGCACGCCTGGAAAGTGTGTATACGGTAAAACGTATCGAGGGTTCGAATCCCTCTCTCTCCGCCAAAACCCAAATGGCCCCACCCGGGGCCATTTGGGTTTTGGCGGAGAGCG
>JANOXY010000078.1:0-1740 GCA_031418675.1 Pseudomonadota bacterium | reverse complement strand
AGCCGATGATGCCGCGCGCATCGATCATCCAGAACAGGACCATGGAGCCGATCAGTGGGGTGACGATCATCGGCAGCAAGGACACAAAAATGGTCGGGCCTTTGAAAATCGCCGGCAAGCCGTTGATGCCCAGTGCAATCAGCATGCCCAGCACGACAACAAAAGGCGTGACGACAAATGTATAGGTGAGCGTGAAAGCCATGGCCCGGTACAAAGGCAGGCTCATCAGGCGGTTACTGAAATCGCCCACGCTGGTTCGCGCCGCCCACGCTTGGGCGACTTCCGAAGCGGCCAGATGGTCGCGATCCAGGTAGGTACCCAGGCCGTTGAACCGCCCCAGAGGTTCCTGCGCTCGCAACTTGACAGTTGCGGCCACATCGACGGTGGTCGTTTTTTTGCAACCCGAGAACGGGTCGCAGGTCTCCGCCTCCTTCAACACCTGCGCATGCTCGATGTGCAGCGATTGCACGATCACCGAGACGATGGGCGCCGCGATGAAGATCAGCATCGCTGCCAGTGACGGCAGGATGAAACGCAAGAAGGTGGAATGTGGCATCGGTCAAGACCTCGCTCAAGGGGCTGGTCAACAGGAGGGGCGCCCCCCGCCCGTTGACCTATTTCCAAGTTACTGCAGCAAACCCTTGGCCTTGGCACCTGTGCGATAGGCTGCTTCGACATCGGCGAGCGCCTGCTTGGCCGGCTTGGAGCCCTGCAGATAAGCCGACAGGTTGTCACCAAGCGCCGTATGCATCGCGTCCATGGCAGGCTCCATCGGGTACGGCTTGGCACCCGCCTGCGCGGAGGCAATCACGCCTTTGGCGGCCGCCCCGGGCGTATAACCATTGGCGAGCCAGACCGCGGCGTCGTTATTGGCGGCGACAGTTGCCGGTGTCAGCCCGTTCATCATGGCCCGAAAGCTCGCTTCCGCATCGGCATTGGAGATATTCTTGGCGATCGTGAAGCCATCCCACCACAGGGTGGTGGCCGGCGTCGACCCGCCGCCAACCGTCGGTGCGCCAACCAACGCTGTCGCCTTCACGATCTCGGGTGTCGAGCCCTTGTCGTCCAGGATGGCGCCAGCGCGCGAGCCCCACATCGTGGCGATCGCCACTCTGCCGCTCTCCCAGAGTGCCTGGGTGGCGTTGGAATCGTAGGTCAGGAAATCCGGGTTCGAGTAGGCGACCAGATCCTTGAGCATGGTGAGCGTTTTCACACCCACGTCGTCGTTGATTGCGGGCTCGGCGGTGCCGGCTTTGAAGAATCGCCCGCCCATGCCGAGGTGCATGTTGATGAACTCCTCACCGAGGTTCCAGCCAGTCTTTGTGTTCAGCGCAAACGGGTGCTGCATGATCCCGGCCGTGCGGATGGCCTTGGCGGCAGTCAACACTTCCTCATAGGTCTTGGGCGGCTGTACACCGGCCTTCGACAGGATGTCGGTGCGGTAGAACAGGTGCTGCGAGTTGGACATGAACGCGACCGCCATCACCTTGCCGTCGATCTTGATCAGCTGCGAGGGCTTCAGGTTCTGCCCGTATTTGGCGACCAGGTCATCGAGCGGCCGCAGCAGCCCGTCCTGCAGCAGCGGCACGATCGAGCTGGTTGCCACGATGCTCACCGTATTGCGCGCCGGATTTGGTTTAAAGATGCTCAAAAAAGATGGCCTAGAAGTTTCGGCTAATTACAACGTTGAAGCGCGTGAAAACTACACCGATCAAACGGCTTCGGTGAATTTTAGATTTC
>JANOXY010000077.1:0-1561 GCA_031418675.1 Pseudomonadota bacterium | reverse complement strand
GGAGGCGCATTTGCTCGGCAATCTGTTCAACCGCACCTCATCCGCGCGTGTGCGCGTTGTGGTCGTGGGGGCCGGCTTCGGCGGTCTCGCGGCTGCCAAGGCAGTGGCACGCCGTGGCCTCGAGGTCACGATCGTGGATCGGCAGAACCACCACCTGTTTCAGCCGCTTCTGTATCAGGTCGCAACCGCTGGCCTGTCGCCGGCCGACATCGCGGCGCCGATCCGCTCCATCGTAATACTAAAGCGCAAAAAGGATGACTCGGGTTGCGGCGGGTCGGCCGTTGCAGCTGCGGCGCATTGACTCGCCTGGATTCCCTATGGCCCGCCGGCATGGTTGGGTCTGGCTGCGATGCAGCTGATTCGGGGGGGCGACATGGCGGGGGTTCAGCTTTCAGACGGGTTGAGCGCGGCGGAGTTCCGCTCAGCGGCCGCGGCGGCGAAAGACGCCAATCAGGCGCGCCGGTTGCTGGCCCTGGCGGCTGTGCGCGAGGGGCAGAGCCGCGAGGACGCGGCACGGGTCGGCGGCATGACCCGCCAGACCCTGCGCGACTGGGTCCACGCCTACAATGGGGGCGGGATCGCGGCCCTGATCAACGGCAAATCGACGGGCCGTCCCGCCAAGCTCGCGGACGATATCAGGTCGGCAATCAAGACGCTGGTGGACAAGGGGGCGGATTTCGAAAAAGACGGCGTCGTGCGTTTCCGACGCTGCGATCTGGTGCGGATCGTCAAGGAAACTCACGGCGTGCTCGTCAGTGACGACACCATCGGCAGAACGTTGCGCGCAATGGGGTATTCTCACATCAGCGTACGCCCGCAGCACCCGCACCAGAAAGAGGGTGCGATCGAAGATTTTAAAAAAAATTCCAGCCGGCACTCACTGCGCGGCTGAAGGGCGTTGCGTCCGGCACGCCGATCGAGATCTGGTTTCAAGACGAAATGCGACTCGGCCAGAAGAACGGCTGTGTGCGGCAATGGGCAAAACGCGGCACCCGGCCGCGCCAACCGGCCGATCAGCGTTACGCCAGCGCCTATGTGTTCGGTGCGGTCTGTCCGGCCCGCGGCGCCGGCGCAGCCCTCGTTCTTCCGTTTGCGAATACGCACGCCATGCAAAAGCATATCCGCGAGATCAGCCGCAACGTCAGCCAAGGTGCAATGGCCGTCGTGCTCATGGACAATGCCAGCTGGCACAAGACGAAAAAACTGAGATGGCCGAAAAACGTGCGCCCTATGTTCATTCCGCCCGGCTGCCCGGAGCTCAATGCACAGGAAAACATCTGGCAATACCAGCGCCAGACCTGGTTATCGAACCGCGTCTTCGCCACCTACGACGCCATCGTCGAGGCCGGGTGCGATGCCTGGAACAAACTGTGCAACGAGGCCGGCCGCATCGCCTCGATCGCGACCCGCAGCTGGGCCATCGCCCCGGCCCAGGCGGCCCAGGCTGTCGCACCTTGACCGGTCATGCTTTTTGCGGGTTGGTATTAGTCGATCGGCGGTGCGCGCCCACCTCGAAAATGCACTGATTCGGCTATGATGACCTCGCTGCTGTATTCGCACC
>JANOXY010000076.1:0-3531 GCA_031418675.1 Pseudomonadota bacterium | reverse complement strand
CTGCTGGCCGTGTTGCAACGTTTTCGTGGCAGCGGCGCTACGTTCGACAAAGACCTGGATGCGCTGGCCAAAGCCGACAAGCTGTTCGACGACATGCAACAGGCGCGTCTGCGCGCGCTGGTTGCGACCCTCGCACGCACCGAGACACCTCTATCCGTCGTAACCACCTCCGTCGCCAGCGTCCCTGCTGCCGTGGCGCCGCTGTCCGATCCCGTGGCGCCCCTGCGCGACCTGTTTGCCATGCTCAAGGTGCCGGGGCGCATGCAGCCGCTCATCGACGACCTGAATAAACGCCTCGCCGCGGCAGCCACTACCGACGTCAAGCTGTTGGGCGCCATCGCCGAACAATTGTCCATCGTGCTCAGTGAAGCTGGCGAAGATCGCACCCTGGCGGCGCGCGACGTACTGCAGGCTTTGATCGACCATCTGTCACTGCCCAGTGCCGCTCAGGCGAAACTCGGTGGCATCACCCCGCAGCTGCAAAAGGCCACTGACGCGGCGAGCGTCAAGGCCATAGCCAAAGATCTTGCCGATTTTGTCGTCGACTATATCGCCTCGCTGCACGGTGAGGTTTCCGGTCTGAACAGCTTCCTGGTTGTCATCAAAGCGCGCCTGGGTGAGGTGTCTGGCTTTGTCGATCTCGAAAAAACCGAACGCAAGGTTGCCAGTTCGGCACGGGACGACTTGAACAAATCCGTGCAATCAAGCCTCAACACCATGCGTGGCCGGGTTAACGCAGCGGCCAATATCGACCAACTGAAAGACGACATTCAACGCCAGATCGGCATCATCGATGGCAATCTCAATGCTTTCATGAAGTCCGAAGGCGCGCGTTACGTGCGCGTTGATGAACAACACGTGGCCATGGCCAGGCAGCTCGAAGACCTGGGTCGGGAAACCGACAAACTACGCAAACAATTACTCGAGGCTCAGGACCAGGCACTGCGCGACACCCTCACCACGCTGCCTAACCGGTTGGCCTACAACGAGCGTCTGATGGTTGAGCACGCACGCTGGCAGCGCATCGGCGGAACCTTGTCATTGGTTGTGCTCGACATCGACAAGTTCAAATCCATCAACGACACCTGGGGCCACCAGGCCGGCGATCGGGTGCTGAAATATCTGGCCCGCGAACTGTCCGGTCAGATCCGCGCACAAGACTTTTTTGGTCGCTACGGTGGCGAAGAATTTGTGCTCATACTGCCCGACACCAATCGCGCTGGCGCCTTACGCGTGGCCGAAAACCTGCGCCGCCATATCGAAGCCTGCAGCTTCAAATTCAAAGACCAACCGGTGGCCGTAACGATCTCTTGCGGTGTAGCAGAGTTCAAAGCGCAGGAGTCCGCTGTGCAGGCTTTTGAACGAGCCGACACCTGCCTGTACGCGGCCAAGAAAAACGGCAGGAATCGTTGTGAAGTATCAGCAGGATGAAGCTGCCGTGTTGAGGCCAGCGGCATCACCGCATGTATCGCCCCACCCCCTCGATTCCGTGGCACTGATTTGCTGGCAGGTCGATGCAGCTGGCGAGGGCTTGAGTTTTAATAGCGCCTATCGACGCTACAGCGGTAGGGATGACCGTGCACTGCTCGGCGCGGGCTGGCGAGCAGCACTGCATGAGGCAGACACCGACGCCTGGCCACAGGTGTGGAGCGTAACCACGACCTTGGATATTCGTTTGTGTCGTGCCGATGGTGCCTATCGCTGGATGCGAGTAAGCGTCGTGGCCCAGGCGGCCAAGTCCGTGACCCTGTGTGCGCTCGACGTCACCGATTTGATCGACGCCTATGAGCAAGCAGTCCAGGAGCTTGCCCTGCAGCGCCACATTTTTGATCAGATTCCGGCATTCGTTGCCGTCAAAGATGCCGACAACAACCTGGTGCGCAGCAACCGCTGCGCGAATATGTATTTTGGCGGGTCGCAAGCGTCCATGGAGGGCCACAATTGTTACGACTTATTTCCCGCCGACGTTGCCCGCGTCTGGCATGACCAGGATCGAACTGTAATCGCCAGCGGCGAGCCGCTACTGGGCGTGGTCGAAGAACTGGAATTGCATGGACGCCATCAATGGCACCGTATGGACAAGGTGCCCTTCAAACAAAGCGCCGATGGCCCAACCCTGGTCCTGGTCGTCGGTATCGAAATCAGCGACGTCAGGCAGCTCGAGCTACGACTGCGCGAGCAGATCGAAGATAGCGAAGCACTGGTGCGCGTATTGCGCCAACGCGAGTATGAACAGAATCTGATCCTGGACAACATCCCGGTTGCGATCCTGTACAAGGACACCGATAACCGCATCCTGCGCGCCAATCGTTTTGCCGCGGAGTTGATTGGCACGACCCCGGCGGACATCGAGGGCCGGCATGCCAAAATGGCACTGCCAAGCGAGGCCGCAGCACTTTATCTGCATGATCTCGACGTGCTGCGTTCACGCCAGCCACAGACCAATATCATTGAAGCGATCACGACGCGCCGCGGTGAGCAGCGCTGGCTGCGCCTGCACCACTTGCCCTGCTTTGATGCCACCGGCGCACTGACCCGCATCATGGTGGTCGGGGAGGACATCACCGTTGCGCGGCACATCGAGGCGCAACTGCAAGAACGCGCTGTGCAGGCCGAAATATTGCTCGCCGAACTGGAAAAGCGCGGTTACGAGCAACAGGTGATCTTCGATCACATCCCAGCACGCATCATCTACAAAGACACCAACAATCGCGTGATTCGTGCCAATCGGTTTGCGGCCGAGTTGATCGGGCTGACCCTCGACCAGTTCGAAGGTCATAATCTAAGCGAGATCTTTGGTGAAGTCGCCGAGAAATATTACGCCGATGATCTGGAAGTGATTCGTACCCGGCGGCCCTTGTCAAATATTCTCGAGCCCCTGACAGGGCGTGGTGGCGAGACACGTTGGGTGCGCACGGAAAAAGTTCCTTTGCTGAATAACGACGGCGAGGTGACCGGCATCATTGTTTTGTCCGTCGATGTCACGGCCGACAAGCTGGCCGAAGACGAGCTGCATCGCCAGCGTACCGAATTGCAATTGATACTCGATCATTCGCCCGCCGCGATTGCCTTTCGCGACGGCGAAGGCAAGGTGCTGCGTGTCAACCGCACCTGCTGCTTGCGTATGAACATGACCGAGCAACAACTGGTCGGGCGCAACCTGCGCGATCTGTTCGGGGAAGCCGCAGACGAATGGATAGCCGAGGCGCGCGAGGTCATACGCAGCGACAAACCGCTACGTCGTTCCGACGTGCTCTACCCGCACCTGGGCAATAATTCCGTGTGGCAGACCGATACCGTGCCCTTCCATGACGAACACGGCCGTGCCGTGGGGGTGGTGGTGATGGCCCATGACGTCACCGAGCAGAAACTGATCGAGGACGAACTGCGTCGCCAGAAAGAGGAGAGTTCAAAGGTCCTCGACAACATTCCCAGCATGATTTTTGTCAAGGACGGTGAAAACGTCCTGTTACGGGTCAATCGAACAGCAGCCGAACAGTTCGGGCGGTCTGCCGACGATCTGGTCGGGGT
>JANOXY010000075.1:0-7867 GCA_031418675.1 Pseudomonadota bacterium | reverse complement strand
ATTACAATCGAACTCGCCGACATAGCGCCAACGGCTACCTCAGCCCAGAAGCGTTTGAGGCACAACAAGTCGCTTAACCAGATGTCCGCTGGCGGCGGGCAGGATCAGTAGGCGATGCCCGGCGGTACGTCGGGATGTTCGGCCAGGTAATGGCTGAGTTGTATGGGCAGATGACAATACAAACCATAGAGCTTGTCGGCATGTTTATGACCGAGCTGACCCACCACCAGCGCGCCCCAGTCACCACCGGCGGTGGCGAATTTGTCGTAGCCCAGCACACGCGTCATGAGCTCGGCTTCGAGATCGGCCGTGGTATGGAAATTCCAGCCAGTCTGTCGATTGGGTGAAGAGAAGCCATAACCCGGCAGCGAAATCAGCACCACGTCGAAAGCGTCTTCGGCTTTGCCACCATGGGCCAGTGGATCGGTGAGTGGCCCGATCACGCGCTTCAGATCCCAGAAGGTCCACGGCCAGCCGTGATGCAGCAGCAGCGGCATGGGCTTGGGGCCCTTGCCGCGCTGGTGAATGAAATGCAGTGGCAGGCCCTGCCAGTCCATGCGGAACTGACTCAACTCATTCATGGCGCGTTCCTGGGCGCGCCAATCGAAGTTGTTACACCAGTAGTTGATCAGCTCACGCAGATAAGCGCCGTTAAAACCGTACTCCCAATCGTCATTGGCATAGTCGTCGGCAAAGCGGGTGTGACGCAGGCGCGCATACATGTCGTCCAGCACGGCATCGCTGATCTGGATCTGAAAGGGTTCGGGCTTGGCCACCGCGTTTCCTCCGGTGCTGAACCGCGTTGCTCAGCGCAAGCCGCCGTCTATCTCATCTAATCGTCGCCGCGCATGGGCTTTGCGCTCGGCGCTGGGCACCGCGTCACACTCCTTCATGATGGCCAGCACCTGGCTGCCGATCTTCAACAATACTTCGTTGTCGTCGACGTCATCGCGGCGCGCAATACTGAGCACGGAGTCGGAGGTATACGCCGGCAGCGGCTCCTGCCGCGCGCGGGCGATATCACGGGTGGTGTCACGCGCGGTGGTGCCACGCACGGCCTGACGCAGCAGGTTGCGACACATATATACACCCACGTCGGAACGCCCCGGCGTCTCCATGGCGTGCAGGGCGATCGGCCCCTGACTGGTGATGGCTTCGTAATCACCCGGCGCACGCTGGCCTTCGAGATAAGTGCGATTGGCGGTCTGGCCGATCAGGAAATCGATACTGTCGATGCCGCAGTCGGCTTCGGTGCCGTAGTGGCCGGGATCGACCTCGTCGTTAAAGTGTCGCCAGCCGAACACCATCATGTGTTCGTCGTCGACCGGTACTTGCCAGCGGGTCATAGCGACCGTGGTATGGCGCAATTCCGCCGCGGTTGGTACCAGAGACGCGGTTTGTACCGCATTGGGAAACTGCATCTCCGTAATGCGCACCCACACCTTCTCGTCGTTAACACGGCGGCCGGCCGCAAAACAAATGCCATTGCCATTGCGGGTACCTTCCCACTGGATGACCGGCATTTTGAAAAAACCTTGCCCCAAGCTCACGCCAGCGCGGATCTCGGCATCAACGGTGTCGACGGTCATGTTGTTATGCAGGGCGGCGGCGTGAAAGTGATCGACCAGGTTTTCGTAAACCTGCAGCCAGTTGCAGGCATAAACATTGGAAAACGGAACAAGCTTGGTGCCAGCCGGCATCACGTAAGAATCGAACACGTCGAATTCGGGTTGTTCGTCCGGCGGGCCCATGTAAGCGAACACCAGACCATCGCGCTCGAAGGCCGGATAGGCGCCCTGGAAGGTGTTGTCCTTCATACGGCTATTGCGCGGCTCGCAAGGTGTCTCCAGCACGCGTCCGTCCACGTCATACTGCCAGCCGTGGTAACAGCAGCGAATGCCCTTGTGTTGAATGATGCCGTATTCCAGCGACGTACCACGATGCCCGCAATGGCGCTCGAGCACACCCACCTGGCCACTGCGATCGCGAAACGCCACCAGCTTCTCACCCATGATCTGGATGGCCTTGGGCACTTCCGTCAGTTCTTGGGATAAACACACCGGTTGCCAGTAACGACGCAAGTACTCGCCCATGGGCGTGCCGGCGGCGGTTTGAGTCAGCTCCGGATCGGGTTTGGCATTAGTGCGATCAAAACGGCGGTAATAGGCGCCATAGGGGCGTCGGCCGGGATCGATAGGGGTGGATTTGGGTTCCGGTGTACTCATAGCCAGATTCCTCTTAGAGCGTTGCGTAGCGATAGTGACCGCGCTGACATCACGTTGTTTCCCGTGGGCGGCCGAGAACACTCAGGATGTCCTCGTGAAATTCAAACCAGATGTTATGCGCTGAATCGCGGCGCGGATTGCATAGCAGATCCTTGTCGCCGCCTTCAATGGCATCCACGGCCGCCGCAAAGCGCCGCTGGTAGTCAGCATAACGCGGGACCAGTGTCGTGATCGCCGTCAGTGCATCGCTCAATTGCTCGACCACCGTCAGCGCCTTGTCCAGCGCCTGCTCATCGCTGCTATCCCGCTGCCAGGCGGTCAACAGTCCAATGAAGCGGGTATTCAACACTTCAAAGCGCGTATACCACTGGCTGAGCACAGGTTCCGTGCGCAAGGATCCATAACACTCGCGGTAATAGCGTTGCACGGCGTCCGTGCCATCGGGCAATAACATATGCCCGGCGCTGGTGCTCATGAGCAAGCCCTGGGTTTCAGCGTCTTCCAGCGCCGCCAGCAAACTCGGCTGCGCGATATTGAGCAGCACGAGCAGTTGCTCGGTGCTCGCCAGGCGCTTTAGATGTATGCAATTCAATAGCGTGAACTGCTCGGCATCCAGCGCCACGGCATTGGCTGAGCTATCGAGGGAGGGATCGATGGTGGACATGGTTATCAGCTCCAGAAATATTTGGAGCGGCCCCGATCGGCGCCGGCGCCAAAGGGCAGATAACCGGCCCCGGAGAAGATCTTGTTGGGCACCGTGGTCTGGGCAAAGCCGCGTTTGCCGATCTCGTAATAGTGATTGGAAACCCGCTGATCGATTTCCCAGAACTGATAGTCCTCGCAGGCCTTTTCATAGGTACCGGCGCGGCGCAGGTGGGGCAGGATCATGCCAGCGTAATAAACATACATGCCATTGGTGATGAGCTGCCGGCGACACATGCGCGAGAGCTTGCTGTAGAGCTTGAGCGTCGCGTTCTGTATGCCCACCAGCCGTGGTGCAAGTTCGGCAATCGGCACGGGATAAACTTCGCTCATAGGCGTATCCCACTTCTCACGCACCAGGATCGCACCCGCCACCACGTGGGGAATGTAGTTCTTGGGACGGGTGAAAGTGGTCGAGATGTCATTGACGCGGATCTCCTCCAGCGCCATGGCCTCGGCATTTATTTCCAATAACACCGTATAACAATGGGGCACATCCTCGTGGTCGCACACATCGCTCCAGTGGTAGGCGTCCTCATTGCAGAACAGGTCACGGATGATGAGCAGATTGCCGTTGGGCAGCGGGTAGGGGCCGGTATCGCCCAGACCCAGGCGGCAATCAAAGTGATCGAGGAAGGACAATAACTCAGCCGCTGCGTTGAAGCGGATCAGGGCATCGTGGGTGGGGCTGCCACTTTCGCAACGTTCCAGCAAGGGTGTGAGGGTGCTGCGGAATTCCTCGGTATGGATTTCACAGCGATAACGGTTCTGGGAATTCAAGATCCAGCCATCCTGACGCTTGCCCCATTGCACGCGCTGCATGAATTTCAGAATCGTCGAACTTTCTTCGATGTAGTCGTCGGGTTGGATGGCCTCCAGCGCCAGCAGCGCACAGCGGCCCATGCCGTAACCCACTGCGCCGATCGACCAATCGTGCACGCTGTTGATCTTGGTGCCGATCTCCGTGCGGGCCGACGCGCCGATGTCGAGCACACCCTGCACACCGATTTCATTGGTGGTCATGCGCAGCACTTCGGGCCAGCGATAAAACTCATGCATCATCGCCAGGATTTCGTATTCCTGGCGCGGGATCATGCCCGACGCCCCTTCCGTGGCGCGCATCACCAGCACGTCCCAGATATTCCAGGCCAGGTAGTTATTGAGATCGTTGAGCTCAGCAATGCTGAACTCTTCGGTCTGTACCGCGGCGAGGTCGACGCGCTCCAGCACCTGGGTGGTGGCGCGCTGTTTCATGATGCGATCGCCCAGGATGCCATCGGGCACGGGCTCAAGACCGACGAAGTTGCCGGTATAAACCAGGTCCTGGAAACGCAGGCCGGTGTCGTCAGCGCTGTAGCGCTTTTTGTATGTAGCAGTCATGACGGCCCCTCGTTCAATCCAGCAGTTCGACGCGACCGATATCCCGGTCGCGACAATTCAGACGCACACGCTTGCCGTTCAATGCCTGGGTTACGGCGGCAAAATGAGCGGCGTTTTCGCCGCCCGTGACATAGCGCGACGCACTGCTGCAGAGATAGGTGGTCATCACACAGGGGATCTGGAATTCTCGCGAAAGTATGCCGAGATGGGATTCCGGTGCGCCCGACAGTGTCATCACACCGATGGCACCCATGCTCAGCGCCGGCGCGAGGAACGTTGTCGTGCCGCCCTGAGCGAGCAGAATATGTTTCTGCAGGTTGCCGCTTTTTAATAAAGCGATGACCGCCTTGGGATCGGGCAGATATAAAATCGTGCCCTCGGGGGTCTTATCCGTCTCGAAGCAATTAAAGCCTTCGGCAATGATCGTCATGAGTATTCCTGCTCCCCTTCTTTTTGTAATGTCTGCTCAGTTGATCCATGCCAGCAGTTGTTGCGGCTGGCTCGCGACCTGGGCGGCCCCGGCCGCGATTAATTTCTGGCGATCGTGCATGCCCCATTCCACGCCAAATGCACGAATACCGCTGGCCAAGGCCTCGCCAACGTCACCGGCCGTATCGGTGATGAGCACCACGCGGTCGGCATCGAAGGGTCGACCTACGCCACTGTCGGACCAGCGCCCGGCGAGAAAGTCTGCAATCGCCCCGGACTTGCTCGGCTGCGTGTCACCGGCATAGATATGGGCGAAGTGCGCGGCCACGCCGCCGGTCTGCAACAGGCGGGCGATGGTCTCGTGCATATTGCTGGAGACGATGGCCAGGGTGTGATGTGCCGCCAGCGCACGCACGACCTCGGTAATGCCGGGGATGAAGGGCGGTGCGTAGTGTTCCCGGATCAGGCCCATGAAATGCTGGGCGGCCGCAGTGGCCTTTGCATGGTCGCCACAATGGGCCGCCAGGCACTCGAAAAAATTGCCTTCGAAGAGCGCAAAAAACTGCTCGCGGGTATCGATGCCGAGTGCGAACTCGCGACTGGTCTGTTCGAACCACGGCCACGACGCGCTACGTGTATCGACCAAGGTGCCGTCGAGATCGAACAGTACGGCATCAAACCCATTCATGCCGTGGCGGCGGCGCGCTCGGTGTTCAAGCGGTTGAGCTGCGGCAACTCGAAAAAGTCCTGTATTTCGCCATAGGCTTTGCGGCCCTGGAACTGCCACTCGGCGAGGGCGTTGAAGGACACCATGTTGGGCCAGCACTGCCAGGGAAAGCTGGTCAGGGCGCGGCCTTGCAGGGCGTAGCTGCGACCTTGCGCATCGGCGAAAGACAGCTCGACACTATCGGGAAAACGATCAACGCGGCGTTGCACGACGCCGCTGCCGCTGGCCAGCCCGCGCAGTTCACCGTCTTCCACCACATAACCATGGGCCAGACTCAGCTTGCTGTCGTCGACCGTGGCATCAAATCCCATGATGGCGTGCAACGCGGTCTTTTTATCAACATGGGCGTGCAACCAGCTCATGTTGGGCTTGCCACGTTCGGGGCGCGGGCCCCAGGAATGGTCCATGGTCGATACGCAGTCGATGGCATAACGTTTGCCGCGCACCCGCACTTCACCTTCGAAGTGCCCGGTCTGATCAAAGTGCCCGTTGTAGGCCGTGCCCCAGGCGAACTTGCCGGCATCGGTGCCGGAGGCGCACATCGGGTCGAGCGCCGGATCGTGAATATCGAAGGGCACCATGATGGCGGTATAACGCACGTCGATCGTAGTGCCTTCTTTATCGTCGTAACGGATGGTCCAGTCACGATTGGGTTTGGTGCACACGATGTGCAGCGAATTGCCCAAACGGTAGTCGAGCAGGGTACGTGGATTGGGGATGGGCAAGTGTGCGCGGTAGTCGCAGAAATCTGCGCCCCAGGGTGTCAGGGCGCGTTGCGAGTTGATGCAGACCGAGGAACTGACGGTGCCGAGATTGGGCCTGAACAAAGCGTAGACGCCAACATTAAGATGCGCCTGCGCGTTATAAAAACCGAAAAAATTGGTTTCCGCCCAATCGAGTTGATCAGCGGCGCTTGCGTGGAATTCGGCATCACGATCGTCGAGCATCTCAAGACTCCCATTGGATTTGGTGAAGGCGGCAGGGAGCATGCAGTGCGCTGCGCGTCGCCGTCAACCGACCGCTACACTGCGGGTCTTGGCAGCGCACGATGTCTATTCACCGTGCTAATTCGCAGTGGATTTGTGCGGTCTTAAAACCATCACGCAGGCGATTGAGGCTGCGCTACTGTATTGCAGTGTGCTCTATCGAAAGTCTAGGTTGAAACCTAGCCTATGAGACGGTGTGGTGCCTCAGGCACACCCTGAATTGTCCCGGCAACAACATGGCTGAGCTTGCACGCGGAGCGTGACAAACCAAGCGACCGGCCGCTAAGAGTTACGGCGCAAGCGCGCAAAGGTCTGGGCCAGTTTCATGACCCGCGCAATGTAGTCGCGTGGATCGTGATCACCACAGCGTTGCGCGGGCCGCAACTGCAAGTCACGTGCTGCATAGCGGGCAGCGGCGCCGGCACCGCACAGGTGGGTGATGATGGCGAGTTCCTGCTTTTGGCGCAGGCTGGCGTTGTGTATGCCTCGGCGGGCCAGTATCTCCCGTACCCGCCGATCAAGATTGGACGACGCCAACTCCACCGCATGGGACGGGATCACCCGTGCATAAAGCCGGTTGAACCAGCAGCTGTGCCAGTCGTACCACGGACCGTCGGCGATCACGCGATGATCCCGTATGCAGTACTGCCGGGCTTCGTCAAAGGTGCCGTCGGTGAATTGGTACATACCTACCGCGCTCGACGCCGGTCGGTAAATTTCAAAAAAGCGGGTGGTCGCGGACCAGCGCCAATAGGTGCGTGCCACCGGGTTGCCTGCAGCCTCCTGCTGGGCCAGGGCGGCGAGCAGTTCGGGTCTCATGATCGGTGTCGAATGGGCCACAAACAGCGCGCCGTAGTCACGCCAGGTCTGGCTCGGCGTTTTGTACCAGTCATCGCTAACTGGGAAGAACAATTCCGACGGCTTGCGCGCGACCTGGTAAATCCAGTTCACGGTGGGCACCAGGACCACCATCAGCACCACGCATATAAACATGTAGACAACGCCGGGAATGCGGCGCAGCAAACGCAGCCGTTCGGCGCATCGGCCGAGCACCGCCTGCCAGGCGCCGCCGCTCGCCTGAGGCGGGGCCGGGCGCGCCGCTTTTGCCCGTGTTGGCGGTCGCGAAGTGGCGGTTTTGGGCTGCGCCGGTTTGGACTTTTTTGCCCCGCGTTTGCCGCTGGTGCTTCGCGCGACCGAGCCCGTTGGCTTGCCGCGGGCCTGGACCGATGGACGTGGGGCTGGCCTGGGCGCGCGGGGAGGGCGTGACATGGTGCGGAGAGTAGCCAATCTGGCAGCCCGACCTCCAGTAGTTCTGGGGCGAGTCATCGGGTCGTACTTGCGGGCTACAGCCGGTCTTTTTCTCGGCATGCGGGGTGGTCCCGTTGTTTTCGACGTCCTCGCCCGTGGTTGTCAGTGGG
>JANOXY010000074.1:0-3298 GCA_031418675.1 Pseudomonadota bacterium | reverse complement strand
GCCCGGGATTCGGCGCGCCTACGGAAGTTTGTTTTAGACCATTACTCATTTCTGGTCAATATTGGATCAGCGCCGACAGAGCTATGCTATTGGCCGTTGGACATGCCTCGGCCGACGAACATTCATCGTACAGCATCAGGTTCGTCCTGCAGGACGTGCTCGAGCCCGTTGCTTGCTGCTGACACGCGTCTGCAGCAGCATGTCGTGAAACAGTTGGGCGGCCGACATGAGCGTTCGACCTCGCCTTCTAATTAGTCCAATGACCCGCGTTACCGTCGGCCCCTCGAGCGGAATGCTCACAAGGCCCGAATGTCCCTTCGGCGGCATCGCCATTCTCGGTACAACACCGAGCCCCAGACCTGCCTCGACCAGGCTCACCAGAGCCGGCACATGGCGCACCTCGCAAAACCATTGCGGCCGGTTCTCGACACGTGTGAGCGCCTGATCGATCAGGAAACGATTTCCACTGCCGTGCGCAATCGTCACGTACTCATGTTGTGCCAACTCAGCCCAAGTGATCCGCTTGTGCCGCGCAAGATGGTGCGCGGCAGGACACGCCACGACGAAACGCTCTTCTAGGAGTGGCTCGAAATCGATGTCGGGTTCGTGACTGCCGATATAGGTCACACCGAAGTCAGCGTCTCCACGGGCTACCGCAACCAGGACCTCGGCGGACGATTCATCGAAGAGACGGACCCGAACACTCGGATACCGCGCGTGAAACTGCTTGATGACGGCAGGCAGAAAGTATCCGACCGCCGAAGGGACGCAAGCGATAGTCACCTGTCCTGAGAGGCGTTCGGTGACGTCCTGTATGCCCACAAGCGACTCATCGAGTTCGCGCATGACGTTTTGCGCCTTCGGCACAAACGATCTTCCGATCGCCGTGAGCTCGACCTTGCGCGTAGTGCGCTTGAACAGTTTCACACCCAGCGCCGCCTCTAGTTTGTCAACGCGGCGCGAGATCGCCGACTGAGACCGGTGCAGATTTTCCGACGCAACGCGGATGCTGCCGAAGTCGGCTACTGACAAAAAAGCACGTAGATCAGAAAGATCGAAATTCATGCAGAAAACGCAAGAGTAAGTTAAATGTTTGCATTTTACAGAGAAAGCGCTTGCGCCGATCATTTGTTCAAGAACTCCGCCCTTCCCAGGCGCACAGCGATACAAGGAGACATTCATGCACAATCCGTCCAGCATCGGTGGAAGCGAGCGACACGCATTTCGCGCTTTAGTGCACCGTGTGATTTTTATTGTGGTGGCGACCGCGTTGGGCGTCGCGGTGCCGCTGGCCAATGCTGCATGGCCAGACAAACCGGTCCGACTTGTCGTCCCCTACGGCCCAGGCGGCAGTTCGGACCTTATCGCACGCCTGCTCGCCAACGAGATGGGCAAGACCCTCGGGCAAGCTGTGATCGTCGAGAACAAGGCAGGTGCCTCAGGGATCGTTGCCATGCAAGAAGTAGCGCGCGCGGCGCCCGACGGGTACAACATCGTGCTCGGCCACGTCGGCACGCTCGCAGTCAACCCGACCATGTTCGCCAAACTTCCGTATGGGGCCAATGACTTCGCTCCGGTAGCACTGCTCGCAAAGGTGCCGATGGTGTTTGCGGTCGGCGCAAACGTCCCAGCTCAGACGTTGTCTGAGTTTGTCGCTCTGGCCAAGGCACGGCCCGGCAAGCTGAACTACGGCTCGGCAGGCAATGGGAGCGCCGGGCACCTCGCGTTCGAGATGCTCAAGGTCGCTACCAACATCGACGTCACGCACGTTCCCTACAAAGGTACCGGCGCGCAGCTCATGGACTTGCTCGCCGGGAACATCGACGCCGCTTCGGCGGGCCCGCCCGGATTTATGGCCCATGCCAGGTCGGGGAAGTTGACGATCATCGCGAGCGGTTCGCCGCACCGACTTGCGGCCTTGCCGAACGTACCCACGGTCGCCGAACTGGGTTACCCGGGATTTGACAGCTCCCAGTGGTTCGGGATCCTGGCCCCGGCCAAAACCCCGCCCGAAATTATCGCCCGACTGCACGAAGCCGCCGTCACGGCCTTGAGCGTGGCTGCCGTGCGGGTGCGCCTCGAAGAAGACGCTAGCGCCGCATCCCCCATGACCCCGAGCGAATTCGCTGGTTTTATCAAGCGCGAGCACGATCGTTGGGGCGCACTGGTGCGCAAGGCAAACCTCAAGGCCGAGTGAAGCCTATCATCCATACAACCTACGGAAATCACATCAAGTACACCAACACCCAAGATAGACGCGTGCTTCATGAACCCGAACTGCTCGCGCTCGGCGCGAAGGCTTTTCAAGGTCTTGGACTCGATCCGACGGACGCCCAAGACGTTGCCAGAATTCTGGTGACCGCCGACCTCTTCGGGCTCTCCACGCATGGACTCAGCCGTATAGAGTCCTACGGTGAACGGCTGAGTGTCAATGGTATTAATGCCAGGCCCAGAGTCAAGGTCAATCGACTCGCACCTGCGATCGTGAGCGTCGACGGCGACAACGGCGTGGGTCCACTTGTCGGAATGCGGGCCCTCGAGGCTGCCATGGCAACAGCCCGGGAAACCGGCGTGAGTGTCGCCCTTGCACGGGGAAGTAACCATTTCGGCCCGGTTTCGCCTTATTCCCTGATCGCTGCGGAAGCTGGGTTTGCCAGCATCATCGGCAGTAACGCCACTACGACAATCGCACCATGGGGCGGAAGCGATGCTCGCCTTGGCAACAGTCCGGTGGGGTTTGGGGTGCCCAACCCCGGCGGGAAACCCTTCTTGCTCGATATGGCGATCAGCGTCGTGGCCCGTGCGAAGATCAGAAAAGCCCTCGAGCGCGGTGAGTCGATCCCGTACACCTGGGCCACCGACAAGGGAGGAAGAACCACGACGGATCCCGCTGCGGCGCTTGATGGCTTCCTGCTTCCAATTGGCGGGCACAAGGGTTACGGACTGGCGCTGTTCGTAGATCTGTTCGCGGGACTGCTCTCGGGCGCTGCATACCTGACACACGTCAAATCGTGGGTCGACTCACCCGATGAACCGCAGAACCTGGGCCATTTCTTCATTCTCATCGATACGCGACGCCTCGGATCCTCTGCTTGGCTGACCGAGCGAATGAGCGACTTCGCGGCGATCCTTCATGGCAGCCCGCTGGCAGATGCGTCACGTCCGGTCTTGGTCCCGGGAGAAATAGAACTGAACAACCTTGCCCGTCACCGGCGCGAGGGGCTTGCGCTGGATCCTGTCGTGCTCGCATTGCTCAAAGCGCACGCTGCCAAGGCCTAGAGTACTTGCAGGCCTGCGC
>JANOXY010000073.1:0-4997 GCA_031418675.1 Pseudomonadota bacterium | reverse complement strand
GAAAGATCTCACCGACTCCGTCAACGCGATGGCAACCAACCTCACCTCACAGGTACGCAATATCGCCGAGGTCACCACCGCGGTCGCCAACGGCGATTTGTCCAAAAAAATCACGGTTGATGTGAAGGGCGAAATTCTCGCCCTGAAAAACACCATCAATACCATGGTCGATCAACTTAATGGTTTTGCTTCGGAAGTCACGCGTGTGGCGCGGGAGGTCGGCACCGATGGCAAGCTCGGCGGGCAGGCGGCGGTGCCCGGCGTTGGCGGCACTTGGAAGGATCTCACCGATAACGTCAACTTCATGGCAAACAATCTCACCGGCCAGGTACGCAACATTGCCGAGGTGGCGACAGCGGTGGCGCGGGGTGACTTGTCAAAAAAGATCACTGTCGATGTGAAAGGCGAAATCCTCGAGTTGAAGAACACGCTCAACACGATGGTGGATCAGCTCAACGCGTTCTCCTCGGAAGTCACGCGCGTGGCACGCGAAGTCGGCACCGAGGGCAAGCTGGGTGGCCAGGCGCAAGCGCCCGGTGTGGCCGGCACCTGGAAGGATCTGACTGACAACGTCAACTCCATGGCGAACAACCTCACCTCTCAGGTGCGTAACATTGCGGACGTCACGACTGCTGTGGCGCGCGGCGACTTGAGCCGCAAGATCACGGTTGAAGTGCAAGGCGAAATTCTCGCTTTGAAAGACACTATCAACACCATGGTCGACCAGTTAAATGGTTTTGCCTCGGAAGTGACACGCGTGGCGCGCGAAGTGGGCACCGAGGGCAAGCTGGGCGGCCAGGCGACCGTGCCTGGTGTGGCAGGCACCTGGAAGGACCTCACTGACAATGTCAACTTCATGGCCTCCAACCTCACCGGTCAGGTGCGCAATATCGCCGAAGTGACCACGGCGGTGGCAACCGGCGATCTGTCCAAGAAAATCACCGTCGACGTGAAGGGTGAGATTCTGGCGTTGAAGAACACCATCAACACCATGGTCGATCAGCTCAATGGGTTTGCCTCGGAAGTCACGCGCGTGGCGCGCGAGGTCGGTACCGATGGCAAACTCGGTGGCCAGGCGACGGTGCCGGGTGTGGCAGGGACCTGGAAGGATCTCACCGACAACGTCAACTTCATGGCCAACAATCTCACCGGCCAGGTGCGTAATATCGCTGACGTTGCGACCGCCATCGCGAAGGGCGATCTGTCTTCGAAAATCACGGTCGACGTGCGCGGCGAGATTCTGGAGCTGAAGGAGACCATCAACACCATGGTCGATCAGTTACGCTCCTTCGCCGCTGAAGTCAGCAGGGTGGCGCGGGAGGTCGGCACCGATGGCAAGCTGGGTGGCCAGGCGGCAGTGCCGGGCGTGGCGGGGACCTGGAAGGATCTCACCGACAACGTCAATTCGATGGCGTCCAATCTCACCGGCCAGGTGCGCAACATCGCCGATGTCGCCACGGCCATCGCGCGTGGCGACTTGAGCCGCAAGATCACCGTCGACGTCAAAGGTGAGATTCTGCAGCTCAAGGAAACCATGAACACCATGGTCGAGCAGCTATCGGCCTTTGCTTCGGAAGTCACGCGCGTCGCACGCGAGGTTGGTACCGAAGGAAAACTTGGCGGGCAGGCGGCGGTACCCGGTGCGGCGGGAACGTGGAAGGACCTCACCGACAACGTCAACTCGATGGCCTCCAACCTCACCGGCCAGGTGCGCAACATCGCCGAAGTGACCATCGCCGTAGCCAGCGGCGATCTGTCTAAAAAAATCACCGCCGACGTGCGCGGCGAGATTCTGCAGCTCAAAGAAACCATCAATACCATGGTCGAGCAGCTGCGCTCGTTTGCCTCGGAAGTCACGCGCGTGGCGCGTGAGGTCGGCACCGAAGGGCGGCTCGGTGTGCAAGCCGTGGTGCCGGGTGTGGCGGGGACGTGGAAGGATCTCACCGACTCGGTCAATGCGATGGCAACCAACCTCACCTCACAGGTACGCAACATTGCCGAGGTCACCACCGCCGTGGCGCGCGGCGATCTCAACCGCAAGATTACGGTCGAGGTACAGGGCGAAATCCTCGCCTTGAAAGACACCATCAACACCATGGTCGATCAGCTCAATTCTTTTGCCGGCGAAGTAACGCGGGTGGCGCGCGAGGTCGGCACCGAGGGCAAGCTCGGTGGCCAGGCGCAGGTGCCAGGTGTCGGCGGCACGTGGAAGGATCTCACCGACAACGTGAACTTCATGGCCTCCAATCTCACCGAACAGGTGCGTGGCATTGTCAAAGTGGTGACCGCCGTGGCGACTGGCGATCTGACCCAACGCCTGACCGTACAGGCCAAGGGCGAGGTCGCCGCACTGGCAGACACCATCAATAACATGACGGTGACACTTGCCATCTTCGCCGACCAGGTGACGAACGTAGCGCGTGAAGTGGGCGTGGACGGACGCCTCGGTGGCCAGGCCAATGTGCCAGGCGCGGCCGGCACGTGGAAGGATCTGACCGGCAACGTGAACCTGCTCGCGGCCAATCTGACAACGCAGGTGCGCGCCATCGCCGAGGTCGCCACGGCGGTAACCAAGGGCGACCTTACGCGCGCTATTCAGGTGGAAACCCGCGGCGAGGTCGCGGAGTTGAAGGACAACATCAATACGATGATTTCCAACCTGCGCGAAACCACCGAAAGCAACCGCGAGCAAGACGAGCTCAAAACCAACCTCGCCAAGTTCACCGGCATGCTGCAGGGTCACCGCGAACTGAATACCGTGGGCAAGATGCTTCTGTCTGAACTGGCGCCGCTGCTGAATATCTATCAGGGCACCATCTACCATCTGGCCAGCAGTGGTGGTGGCAGTGCCGCTGGCAGCGGTAGTGGCAGTGGCGGTGGCAGCGGCGCGGGCATCGCCAATAATCGCAGCGGTGCCGAGCTAAAGCTGCTGGCAAGCTACGCCCATGGCGGCAGCATGCGGCTCGCCGAAGTCATCCCTGTGGGTGAGGGTCTGGTCGGACAATGTGCGTTGGAAAAGAAGCGCATTCTGCTTGCCGACGCACCGTCGGATTTCATCTCGATAACGTCCAGCCTCGGTGACGCCCCGCGCGTCAACATCATCGTTTTACCGGTACTTTTTGAAGGCGAGACCAAGGCGGTAATCGAGCTGGCCGCGATCCAGCGTTTTGGTGCAGGGGCGCTCGCATTCCTCGATTTGCTCACACAGAGCATCGGTGCGGTGTTCAACACCATCGAGGCGACGATGCGCACCGAGAGTCTGCTCACCCAGTCACAGCAACTCACCGTCGACTTGCAATCCCGCCAGAGTGAGCTTCAGCAGAGCAATGAGGAGTTGGGCACCAAAGCCAAATTGCTCGCCGATCAGAACGCCGAAGTGGAGCGCAAGAACTCCGAGGTCGAGCAGGCCCGCCACGCCTTGGAAGAGCAAGCCGCCGAGTTGGCGCTGACCTCGAAATACAAGTCAGAATTTTTGGCCAACATGTCCCACGAGTTGCGCACGCCACTCAATTCCATTCTTATCTTAAGCCAGCAGCTCGCAGGCAACAGCGGCGGCAATCTTAGCGAAAAGCAGGTCGAGTTTTCGCGCAACATCAACTCCTCCGGATCCGACCTGCTCAATCTCATCAACGATATTCTCGATCTGTCGAAGATTGAGTCCGGTACCGTCACCGTTGATATCGAAGAACTACCATTTGCCGCCCTGCGCGACAGCATAGACCGCAACTTCCGGCACGTCGCCGAGGCAAAAAGCCTGCCGTTTGAGGTCACCTTCTCCGACAGCCTGCCGCGCGCCATGGACAGCGATCCGAAGCGCCTGCAGCAGATCCTCAAGAATCTGCTCTCCAATGCAGTGAAGTTCACGGCGCAGGGTCATGTTGAATTTCGCGTCAGCCTGGTCTCACAGGGCTGGAGCCACGATCACCCGGTGCTGAGTGTCGCGCAACAGGTTGTCGCGTTCGCGGTCGAGGATACAGGCATCGGCGTCGCGCCGGAAAAGCAGCGGCTGATCTTCGAAGCTTTCCAGCAGGCCGACGCCGGTACTTCCCGCAAATACGGCGGCACCGGTCTGGGTCTCGCGATTAGCCGCGAGCTCGCCATTCTCCTCGGTGGCGAGATCCGCCTGGCGAGCGTACATGGTCAAGGCAGCACATTCACCCTGTACCTGCCACTGCTCTACGCCGGCCCCGACAGCACGAGAAACACGCAGAAATCTGACCTCGCGCGTGAAGAAATAGCGCGCGGCCGTGCGCTCAATGTCCTGACCGAAGCACGTGAAGAGCATATCGAGGATGATCGCAACGCCATCGCGGCGGGTGAGCCGGTGGTGCTCATCATCGAAGATGATCCGCATTACGCGCGCATTCTTCTGGGCCTCGCGCGCGATACGGGCTTTAGGGGGATCGTCGCCACCAAAGGGGCCTTGGGTCTGTCGCTCGCAAAGCAGTTTCTTCCGACGGCTATTTCGCTCGACATTCTCCTGCCCGACATGCTCGGCTGGACGGTCCTAAACCAGCTCAAACTCGATCCTGCCACGCGCCATATCCCGGTGCAGATCGTGACCCTGGAAGAAGAACGTCAACATGGCCTCGCCCACGGCGCGTTCGGCTATCTCATCAAAGAACCGACCACCGCGGGCCTGGAAGCGGCCTTTGAGCGCATTCGAGACTTCACTGTGCCGCGGACCAAACGGCTCCTGATCGTCGAGGACAACGACATTGAGCGGCAGTCCATCACCGAACTGCTCGGTTACGACGACATTGAGATGGTGGGCGTGGCAACTGGCGAGGAGGCCTTGGCTGCGATGCTCGGTCAATCCTTTGATTGTGCAGTGCTCGACCTGCGTCTGCCCGACATGAGCGGCTTCGAGTTGCTGGAAAAAGTGCAAGCGCAGCCGACGCTGGCCGATTTGCCCGTGGTCGTGTTCACCGGCAAGGATCTGAGCAGCGCTGAGCAGACGCTACTCAAGGCCATGGCAAAAAGCATCGTTCTTAAGG
>JANOXY010000072.1:0-4457 GCA_031418675.1 Pseudomonadota bacterium | reverse complement strand
CGGGCGCGAAGGCAAGTTTGTCACCAGTCGTCAGATTATCGAGCGCCTGCAGCGCGAGCTGATCCACAACGTGGCGCTGCGGGTCGAAGACACCGGTGATCCAAAACGTATGTTGGTTTCGGGCCGCGGCGAGCTGCATCTGTCGATCCTGATCGAAAACATGCGGCGCGAAGGTTTTGCGTTCTGCGTCGGTCGTCCGCAGGTCATCGTCAAGACCATCAACGGTCAGGCTTGCGAACCCTTCGAGCAGTTGATCATCGACGTGCCCAGTGAATACCAGGGCACCATCATGGAACGTCTCGGCTCGCGGCGCGGCAATCTCACCAACATGCAGCCCGATGCCAACGGTCGCGTACGCCTGGACTACATCATCCCGGCCCGCGGGCTGATCGGTTTTCGTACCGAGTTTCTGACCGCCACCTCCGGCACTGGCATCATGACCCACAGCTTCGAAGACTTCCGTCCCGTCGCGGGCGGTGCCATCGCGCCGCGTAAAAATGGCGTATTGATTTCCAATGGCGACGGAAAGGCACTGGGTTTTGCGATCTTCAATCTGCAGGAACGCGGCCGCATGTTGATCAAACCCAGTGATGAGATCTTCGAAGGCATGGTGGTTGGCATCCATTCCCGCGACAACGATCTGGTGGTCAATGCCATGAAGGCCAAACAACTCACCAACGTGCGCGCTTCCGGTACCGACGAAAACATTATGCTCACGCCGGCAGTGCGATTTGATCTGGAGCAGGCCCTGGAGTTCATCGTCGACGATGAACTGGTCGAAGTCACGCCGCTCGCGATCCGTATCCGCAAGCGCGAGTTGAAAGAAGTTGATCGCAAGCGCACCTCGCGCAAGGCCGAGAGCGCCAATCCTGAGAACGCGGCTTGATCGCACTGATCCAGCGCGTCAGCCATGCGGAAGTCAAAGTAGCCGGCGACCTTGTCGGCCACATCGGCCACGGCCTGCTGGCCTTGATCGGCGTCGAACGCGACGACGGTGAAAAGCAGGCCGATCGCCTGCTCGAACGTCTACTCGATTACCGCGTCTTCGCCGACCACGACGGGCGCATGAATCTATCGCTGCGCGACGTGCATGGTGGGCTGCTGCTGGTGCCGCAATTCACCCTCGCCGCAGACACGCGCAAGGGTACCCGCGCGAGTTTCACACCCGCCGCGCCACCAGCACTGGGCCGGCTGCTGTTTGATTACCTGCTGGCCGAGGCGGCCACCCAACACCCGGAAGTGGCCAGTGGATGCTTTGGGGCCGACATGCAGGTCTCGCTTACCAATGACGGTCCGGTCACCTTCTGGCTCAACGCGCCGCCCTGAGCCACCGCGCGGCAGGCACCAACAAGCCGCGCATTAAACCTTCCGCCCCCACCGGCCGATACGGGCTGTTGGCACCTGTGTGCCGCCCCAAACCCTTGGCCCTGGAGAGCAACCCATGAGCGCATCTGAAACGAAATATCGGCTTCTCACCCGCAGTGATATGGATGGCCTGGTGTGTGCCGTGTTGTTGAAGGAGCTCGGCATCCTGGGCGAAATCGTGTTTCACCATCCCAAGGACGTGCAAGACGGCAAGGTCGAAGTGGGTCCGCGCGACATACTCACCAATCTGCCCTACGTGCCGGGCTGCGCCCTGTGTTTCGACCATCACGCCAGCGAAGCGCTGCGCAACGAAGGTCAGGCGACACCCAACTATGTGCTGCAACCCGGCGCCAAGTCCGCCGCGCGCGTGGTGTTTGACTACTACGGCGGCAAAGCCACATTTCCCCGCGTGAGCGATGCCATGATGGCAGCCGTCGATAAGGCCGACTCTGCGGGCTTCTCGCGGGAGGACGTGCTGCATCCCCAGGGTTGGGAGTTGTTGTCGTTTTTGATGGACGCACGCACTGGCTTGGGACGCTTCCGTGACTTCCGTGTCTCAAATTATCAATTGATGATGATGCTCATCGACTGCTGCCGCGATCTGACGATTGAAGACATTCTGGCCTTGCCCGATGTGCGTGAGCGTGTCGAGCTCTACTTTGAGCAGGAAAAAGCATTCAATGCGCAGCTGGCGCGGGTGGCTGTGGTGCACGACAACCTGGTGGTGCTGGACCTGCGCGGCGAGGAGATTATCCATGCCGGCAATCGGTTCATGATCTATGCGCAGTTCCCACAATGTGATCTGTCCATGCACGTGATGTGGGGTCGCGAACGCTTGAACACCGTTTATACGGTGGGTAAGTCGATATTCGGTGGCCGCAGCAAAATCGAAGTGGGCGAGCTGATGCTGCGCCATGGCGGTGGCGGCCATTCGGCGGCAGGCACCTGCCAGGGCCCGAATGAAACCGCCGAAGTTTTGAAACAAACCCTTATTCAACAGTTGCTCGGGCTGTCACGCCGCCAAGCTGCCGCCGCCTGAGCGTCGGAAGTTGCGCAGCGCGGCTCGCCACGGGCCGCGGACCTTGCCCGGCTCGGGAATTGCGCTAGGCCCCTGGGGGTGTCAGCATCGCGCGACACCTAACAAGGGGAAACACCATGGCCCGCACTCGTTTTGGCGCATTTCTCGCGCCCCACCATCCGATCGGTGAAAACCCGACACTGCAATTTCAACGTGACATCAACCTGGCGGAGCAGCTCGATAAGCTCGGCTTTGATGAGTTCTGGTGTGGCGAACACCATTCCACCGGCTGGGAAGTCATCGCCTCCCCTGAACTGTTCCTGGCCGCCGTCGGCCAACGCACCCATAACATCAAGCTCGGCACCGGCGTGGTCTCTCTGCCCTACCACCACCCCTTTAACGTCGCGCAGCGCATTGTGCAGCTTGATCACCAGACCAATGGTCGTGTGATCCTGGGTACCGGTCCCGGCGCTTTACCGTCCGATGCCTACATGCTCGGCATTGACCCGCTGACCCAGCGCGATCGCCAGGACGAAGCGATGGGCGTGATCAAACGCCTGTTGGCCGGTGATGACCGCTTCTCCTACGAATGTGAGTGGTTCACGCTGAAGGACGCGCGCCTGCAGCTGCTGCCCGTTCAAGAGGAGATCCCGATGGCAACCGCGTCCATGATCAGCCCCTCGGGCATGACCTTGGCCGGCAAATATGGCTGCGGTGTTTTGTCACTCGGTTCGATGTCGACCACCGGCCTGGCGGCATTGCCAACCCAGTGGAGCTTCGCCGAAGAATCGGCGCGTAAACATGGCAATACCGTTGATCGCCGCAACTGGCGTGTGGTGATGTCCTGGCACATCGCCGAAACCCGCGAACAGGCCCGCGAAGAGGCCAAACATGGCCTCATGCGCTGGCACAACGAATACATCGTCGACACCCTGCAGCGTCCCGGCGAGCAGAAATACAAAACAGCTGACGATGCGGTTGATCACGTCGAATCGATGGGCCTGGCCGGCGCCTCGCTGATCGGCACACCCGATGATCTTGTTGCCTCCATCCGTCACATGCAAAAGATCACCGGCGGCTTTGGCACGGTGCTGGGTTTTGTGCACGACTGGGCCAACCATATCAATACCGCCAAGAGCTGGGATCTGGTGGCGCGCTATGTGATCCCGGAAGTGAACGGCATGCTCGACGCCTACCGCGCCTCGCAGCAGCACGTAATCAAGAATCGCGAGATCTTCGAGCGCGCCGGCGAAGCGATCATGGCGAAGATCATGCAGAACGACCGTGCGGTCGCGGCACTCAACGAACCGCAGGGCGTGGCCGCGATGTCATCGCCCAATGCGCCCGACTTGAGCAAGTATCAGAACAAGTCGGCGGGCTGAGCAAAGGCCAACCATGGCGTTCCCGCGCTGCGCGAGCGCCATGGTCACCAGGCAATGCAATTCTTGATCGACCGCATCGCCTCGCCGCTCGGCACCGTGCTGGTGGTGTCGGATGGCGAGTGTCTGCGCGCGCTCGATTTCGAAGACTACGAAGCGCGCATGCAAAACCTGCTGGCGCGACAATATGACAAAGTGAC
This sequence comes from Pseudomonadota bacterium, assembly GCA_031418675.1. Taxonomy (GTDB): domain Bacteria; phylum Pseudomonadota; class Gammaproteobacteria; genus JADJYF01. The sequence goes on along the minus strand of JANOXY010000072.1, from coordinate 495 downwards.
ATTGAAACCGGCGCGCGATCCGGGCGGCGCGAGCCGTGCGGTCGATGCCTACTTCGCCGGCCAGTTCGATGCCCTCGATAGCTTCCCGGTCGCGAGCAACGGCACCGCCTTTCAGCAATTGGTGTGGCGTCAGCTACGCGATATTCCCTGTGGCACGACCTTGAGCTACAGCGAACTCGCAAAACGCATCGGCAACCCCGCCGCGTCGCGCGCGGTAGGCTTGGCCAACGGTTCAAATCCGATCGCGATCGCGGTGCCCTGTCACCGCGTGATCGGTGCCAACGGCGACTTGACCGGTTACGGCGGCGGTATGGAGCGCAAGCGTTGGCTGCTCACGCACGAGGGTGCCTTGTTGCTGTGAGCGCAGGGCAGCGCGGTGACGGGCCGCGCTGCCTCCTCAGAGATCTTCAGGTGCGGGCGCGTTTGGCCTCGTAGACCTGCTCGTCGGGCCGCACCATGCGCGCGGCGAACTCGTCGATGGTATGCGGCCACTGG
>JANOXY010000071.1:0-2537 GCA_031418675.1 Pseudomonadota bacterium | reverse complement strand
GATGGTCAGGTTGATGTCGCGCAAACTGTCGTGCGACGCGCTAGGGTAGCGATAACCCAGGGTTTGCAGTTCGATATGGTGTTGGAAGGGCAGCGGTCTGACGGCGCGCGGACTGTCGTCGAGCGTTGGTTCGAGTGCGCGCAAGCCTGCGTAGACGATGTCCAGAGAAGCAGCGTTATGGCGTACTTCGGTAAAGGTGTCCATGAGTCCACGTACCGCGCCTTTCATGCGCGTCAGCGCGACGGCAAAAACGCTTAAGGTGGCGATGATCTCCTGGTTGTCGCGGCCCATATGAAACAGCATCAGCGTGACGCCAATCAGACCAAAGATGCCGGTTAATTCGATTAGCTGCGGGATCGCCCGTTGCACCAGTTGCACGGTGCGCTGAATGCGAAACACGTTAGTCAATGCGTTATGCAGGCGCGCCACAAAATGTGCGGCGCGACCCAATACGATAATTTCTTTGACCCCGCCCAGGCCTTCGGTGACGCTGCGTATGACTGACCCGCGGTGTTCCTGGGCGTCGATCCCGAGCCGTTTGACACGGTTCTGCAGCAGCGTAGCAATGGCGATGCCGACCCCGAGAAAACCGGCCAGCCAGGCCATCACTCGCCAATCGAGAACGGCGATCAGTAATGCAGTGATGCCGAGCAGGATAAAGCTATAGCTGATGAACTCGACCATCGGCATCAGCACGCGTACCGCCAGCTGGGAACACTCCTGGTTGATGTTGCGTTGCAGATCGGATGAGTTGTTACGCAGGTGAAAAACATAGGGCGCGCGCAGATAAGCCGTGAACAGACGGGTGCCAAGCTTCAAAGCGCGTGTCTGGGCAAAGCGCGCCTTCCAGTAAGCAAGAAATACCGCGTAAGCGGTTTTGATCGCGTAAAGCGCGAACATGCTCACACCGCCCCAAACCAGCAGGTTTCCACGGCTTAACCACGCCAGACCTTGGGGTGGCAGTAAGCTGTGCAGCAGCGGGCTGGCCAGCAGCTTCTCCGGATAGGCAAGTGCGGTGATATAGAGAGGGACGGTGGCAACACCCGCCATTTCCAGCGCTGCCTCACCCAACATCAACAGCACCAGCAATACCAGGCTGCGCCGCTCGCCAGCATTGAGCAGCTCAAAGAGTTTGCTCAGGCTTTGCCACATGGTGTCGTCCCCCCATAGTGCGCAGCTGGCAGCGTTTCGAGCCCGCTCATCGTGCGGCCTCGGCGACGACTTCGCACAAGATGCCTTCGAGCCGTAACGCTTGCGCGGCCCAATCCGGTGGCACAACCGTACACGGCGTTGGGTTGGCCAGCTGAGCCGCAATGCATTGGCTGAGGCTGGCGACGTTGTCGACATCATAAAGACTGTTGGCCTGCTCCCTTAACAAACTGCTCAGGGCGCCGACCCGCGCCGCCACTACCGGTGTCTGACAGGCGATGATTTCGTAGGCTTTCTGCGGAAACGCGTAACGCCCAAACGCGGTGTCGCGCATACAAATGACTGCCACATCCAGGGCGCTGAAAAGATCCGGAATACGTTCGTGGCTGAGTTCGCCCAAGTGGATAATGCCAGGTGCCGCGGGCAACGCTTCGGCACCATCACGACTGCCGGCCAGCACCAGGTGGAGATCAGCGTGGCGCGCGCGGAGTTGTTCATAAGCGCGGTACAAGCTGGCGATGCCGCGCGAAGCATCCAATGCGCCGGCGGTGCCGATCAGCCGCGCGTTCAGCGGCAAACCAAGTCGTTCACGGCTCTCCGATCGCGCGCGGGGAAAGAACAGGTCGCGGTTGATAGTGCTTTCCAGCGTCGTGACCGAGCCGCGTGGCGCGTAGCTCGATTCCACCATCGCGCGCAGCGGCTCGCTGACACAGGTCACGGCATTGGCGTCGGCCACTGCGCGACGGTAGGCCTGATGCAGGCCCGGCAGTTGTGTCAGGCCGAAGCTTGCATAGTTGTCGTACAGGTCGACCGCGTAGGGCAAGCCCGCTGCGCGGGCGAAATGGCGGGTCATGGCCACGTGCAGACTGTCTGACCCACCGAGGACAAGCTTGGGCGCAAATTCATCGAGCACTTTTAAAACCGTGCGGCGGTAGCGCAGCAGTCCTGGCAGCAACAACCGGCCTAGATCGCAGGATTGCCAATGCAGGCGACCCGTGCCGCGGGTATCGATGGCGTCGAAAGGCGCAGCGACACCGCGATAGTTCAGGCAGATCACCCGCACTTCATGACCAAGGCGCGCCAGCGCAAGCGGTAGCTCATAGAGGCGCCCGTAGCGGTCGACGATGACGTCTTTACGCATGTAGCGGCGCTTGAACAGACACAGGATGCGCATCTTCAGACCGCCTCGCGATGATCAGGCGTCGTTGCTGGTGTATTCATCGTCCAGCATCGTGATGGTGCGGGCGGTTTTTAAGGCCGCAGCGACCACCTGATCCATGTTGTAGTAGCGGTACTGCGCAAGACGACCGACAAAGACCACGTCCCGTTTAGCGCGTGCCATGGCCTTGTAGCGCTGGTAGCGTGCTTCGTTATCGGGGTTCGGGATG
>JANOXY010000070.1:0-3240 GCA_031418675.1 Pseudomonadota bacterium | reverse complement strand
GTCCACGTCAACCGCGCCGAAGTGGTGTTTGGCAGCCTGGCACCCAAGTTCAGTACAACACCGGGCATCAGCATCGGCGGCTACATCGCTCTGCTGCCCTTGAATGAATGGGCCCGCATCGTCCAGCGTATGCCACAGGGCATTGCCGGCAAAAACGACAGCCTCCCGCTCAAGTTCGACCTGCAGGTGGGTGATTTGCGTCTGCTGGGGCGCAAGTTCAAAGACGTCCGCCTGGCGGGCGAACGGCAAGCTGAGCGCTGGAAGCTATTCGCCAATGGCCCTGATGTCAGCGGCCGTATCGAGATCCCGCGGGATGCAACCCAGGGTATTCTGCGTCTTGATCTTGAACACCTGCATCTGCGTCGAGCGCTCAAACGCGCAAGTGCTGGCAAGGCCAACGATCTTGACCCGCGGCGCTTACCGGCCTTCGAGATGCACTGTGCCAACTTCAGCTACGGCAAAATGGCACTAGGCCAAGCCGAGATCAGCACCAGCCGTCACACCGCCGGCCTGACCCTGGACAAATTGCACTTCAAAGGGGACGACTTCAGCATCCTCGCGACCGGCGATTGGCTGCTCGAGGGCGATGCGCATCGGAGCAAATTCGACATCTCGGTGACCGCTACGGCGCTCGGCGCGTTGTTGTCGCGCTTCGGCTACCGCGTTGCCAACATCAAACATGGCGTGACTGATATCGACATTCAGGCCAATTGGGCCGGCACCCCCGCCGACTTCGCCTTGGCCCGTATCAATGGCAGCTTCCAGCTGGAAGTAACCAAAGGCCGCTTTCTCGATATCGATCCGGGCACCGGTCGCCTGTTCGGCTTGCTGAGCTTGCAGGCCTTGCCACGCAGACTGACGCTGAACTTCGAAGACCTGTTCACCAGGGGCTTCGTATTCGATCGCATCGCAGGCGTGTTCCAGTTGGAAGACGGCAATGCTTACACCAACAACCTCACCATCGAAGGGCCTTCGGCACGCTTCGACATTGCCGGACGCACCGGGCTTGCGGCCAAGGATTATGATCAGCACATCGTGGTGACACCGGCCTTGCCGAACACCCTGCCTTTGGCCGGCGCGCTGTTTGGCCCGATCGGAGTGAGCGCAGGTGCGGCGTATTACATTGGCAGCAAAATGTTCAAATCGATCCCTGATCGAATGAATCAATTCCTGAGCCGCACCTACACCATCAAAGGTTCATGGGACAATCCCGTTGTGAAACGGATTTGAGCCGCGGTCGAGCGCGGCGCCTCATCGCTCGCGACGGGCAAAAGTAACGCATCCATGTCCTATACCACCGATATCTGGCGCCCCCATGTGGTCGTTGCGACCGTCGTCGAACGTGACGGCCGCTTCCTGTTAGTTGAAGAAGACATCGACGGACGGATCGTGATCAATCAGCCCGCCGGGCATCTCGACCCGGGGGAAACCTTGGCAGCAGCAGCAGCGCGGGAAACCCTGGAGGAGACTGCCTGGACGGTGCGCATCGAAGCCTTGATTGGGATCTATCTGCTCGAGACAGACACACCAGGCAAAACCTTCGTGCGTTTTACGTTTGCGGGCACCGCGCTCAGCCACGATCCGCAGCGTCGTCTCGACAAAGAGATCGTGCAGGCGCTGTGGTTCAATCGCGATGAGCTGCTGGCGCGTGGACCGCAGCTGCGTACACCGCTGGTGCTGCGCGCGGTGGACGACTATCTCGCTGGCCAGCGTTATCCACTGACCCTGCTGCATGACTTCCTCAAACCCGCCTGACTGGCTGCCGCGCGCGCTGCGTACACAGCACCCGGCGCCCCATGTCGTGGTGGCCTTGTCGGGCGGCGTTGATTCGTCGGTCGCTGCGCTGCGCCTTCGCGAAGCCGGTCTGCGCTGCTCGGCGCTGTTCATGAAAAACTGGAACGAACCGAGCGAAGACGGTCGCTGCCGCTGGGAAGCCGATGTCGACGATTGTCTGGCGGTGTGCGAGAAGCTCGACATCCCACTCAACACCATCGATCTCTCGCAGGCCTACTGGGATGGGGTGTTTGAAGATTTTCTCACGCAGTACCGTCGTGGCTGCACGCCTAATCCCGACGTGTTGTGCAATCGCGAGATCAAGTTCAAGGCTTTCCTGGCCGCGGCACGCAGCCTGGGTGGTGATGTGATCGCAACCGGCCATTACGTACGCAGCACGTTTGCCGATGGCCACTGGCGCTTACAAACGGGCGTAGATAGCAACAAGGATCAGAGCTATTTCCTCTACACCCTGGGCCAGCAACAGCTCGCAAGCTGCCTGTTCCCGATCGGGGAGCTGCCCAAAAGTGAAGTGCGCGCGCTAGCCCGCGCCGCTGGACTGGTGACCCACGAGAAGAAGGATTCAACGGGCATCTGCTTCATCGGCGAGCGGCGCTTCCGCGAGTTTCTCGCGCACTACGTGCCCGCCCAGGCTGGCGCGGTGATGACCGAGGATGGGCGTGTCATCGGTCAGCATCATGGTGCGGTCTACTACACCCTTGGCCAACGGGAAGGCCTGGGCATAGGCGGTGTGCGTGGCGCGGCGCAGGCACCCTGGTTTGTGGCGGCCAAGGACCTGGCACGCAACGTCCTCACGGTCGTGCAAGGCCACGATCATCCTGCGCTCCAGAGCCAGGCTCTGATCGCTGCTGAATTATCCTGGGTCGCGGGTCAAGCACCGGCCCTGCCCCTGCGCTGCACCGCCAAGACGCGTTATCGCCAGCCGGCCCAGAGCTGCACCATCCTTGCCCACCATAACGAGCGCGTGTTGGTCGAATTCAGTGCCGCGCAACGCGCAGTAACCCCCGGCCAATCGGTGGTGTTCTACCAGGGCGAGGACTGTCTGGGCGGCGGCATCATTACCAGCGTCGAAAAGCACGCAGAAAACCTACAACTGTGACGCGCAATTGCCGATAATATCGCGCTTGATTTGCGCACCCGATCCCTCTCATAGCTGCACGGAGACACCATGAACAACTCTTTTGACGCCCGCACGGAACTCAAGCTTGGTGACAAGAAGTACGAGATCTACAGTTGCGCGCGCCTGGCCGGCAAATACCCCATCACCAAGCTGCCCTTCGCGCAGAAGATCCTGCTCGAAAACCTGCTGCGCACCGAAGACGGGGTAAACGTCACCCGCGACGACATCGAAGCGCTGCTCAAGTGGGATGCCAAGGCCACCCCCACCAAAGAAATCGCTTTTACGCCGGCGCGTGTCTTGATGCAGGATTTCACCGGCGTGCCGGC
>JANOXY010000069.1:0-8046 GCA_031418675.1 Pseudomonadota bacterium | reverse complement strand
GCATGCAACTTTCCGCAGGGATGTTGACTTTGCCAGGGATGCGGCGGGGGGGGGCATGCGCGCCTGCTTGCTGCGGGCGGGGGGCTTATTGCCCTGAGTGCCTTGTGCGGCGCGCGCTCAGCTGGGCGCGCGCCGCGCAATCTTTGCCACCAGCCCCCGTGCGTGTGATTGCACCTCGTCTGAGGGTGACAATTGACGCCGAACTGTCACACAACTTGCACACGCCCGCCGCAAGCTGCCGTTAGGCTGAGACGTTCAACGCGTTCATCCCCACAGGTAGCTAAATGAAAACAAAACTTTCTGTCACCATCGCCACACTCCTGCTCAGTGGCGCCGCCAGCGCTGCACCGAGCTTCGTCAACGGTCTTGCGCTGCCCGGCGCCGCCGGCGATCAGTTTGGTAGCTCGGTCAACAATGGCCGCGTTGGTTATTTTTCCGATCTGTACTACGACCGCAATCGCAACGAGTGGTGGGGTTTGTCCGATCGTGGTCCGGGCGGCGGCAGCTTGCACTACGACACGCGTGTGCAGCGCTTCACCCTCGATGTCGACCATAACACCGGTGCGATTTCCAACTTTCAAATCGCCCAGAGCGTGAAGTTCTCGAACAATGGCGCCGCGCTTGACGGTTTTGCACCCAACCCCGGCAACGTACTCGGCAACGCACTGGACCCGGAGGGTTTTGTTATCAATCCCCGTACTGGCCACTTCCTGGTGTCCGACGAATACGGCCCTTCGCTGTATGAAATGGATCGCAGCGGCGCAGTAGTGCGAACTTTCACTACACCGGCCAGTCTGGTCCCGCGCAATGGCGTCAGCGGCGTGCCCAATTTTGGCGGTGACACGGGCAATACCGCCGGCAAACGCACCAATCGCGGTTTCGAAGGCCTCGCCATCAGCCCCGACGGACTGTTTGCTTATGCCATGCTGCAAAGTGCGATGCTCGATGAGGGTGGCAGCGGCGGCAGTGTCAATCGCATCGTCAAGTTCGATACGGGCAGCGGCGAAGCCGTCGCGCAATACGCCTATCGGATGAAACGCTCGGGCCAGGGTCAGGGTATTTCTTCGCTGGTGGCGTTAAACGATCACGAGTTCCTGGTGCTGGAGCGCAATAATCGTGGCGTGGGCATCGGCGCCGAGTTTGCGGGCGCCGACAAGGAGCTCTACAAAATTGCTCTCACTGGCGCAACCGATGTCAGCGCCATCGATCTGGATTCCGGCAGCCCCTTTACGGCGGTGAGCAAGTCCGCGCAGTTTCTTGATCTCGACATCAATCGTATCGATCTCGATGGCGACGGTGATATCGAAAGCCCAGGAAAATCCCCGGAAAAATGGGAAGGCCTGAGCATTGGACCGAAGTTGAACGACGGCAGCTATCTGCTCCTGGCCGGCACGGACAACGACTACAGCGTGACCCAGGGGGCTGGCAGCGTGCAGTTCGACGTCTATCTCGATTTTAATGTCGACGACCCCTATGCCGCGTCTATCCAGTGCCCGCTGGACAGCACCGTGAATTGCACGTTCACGAGCGGTGGTGGGCCGGCCCAGCTGGGTGCGCAATTCAAACTGCTGCCCGGCGTGCTGCACGCCTATAAGGTCTCGGCCGCTGATCTCGGCAACTACGTAGCGCCGGTGCCGGTACCCCCGGCGCTGGTCATGATGGTGCCGGCCCTGGCTGCACTCGTGCTGCGCACCAGGCGCCGTCTGGTCTAAATCAAACCCACGGGGCGCGCAGTGCCAGCCACTGCGCGCCAGATCCTTTCCCCACCCCGCCAACCCCGCCCGGCGGGCGACTATCCCCAGACGGCAAGACCGGGCCGGCTGGTCATGCGATGATCGCCCCCCGCGCCGACGCCCTCTCGATCTGTTGCCGCGCTTGTTTGCCACCTGCGCGCGAGGCGCACCATCCCATGCTCTTTTCCGAATTGAATCTGCCCGCCGCTCTGGCACGCGGCCTCGCCGATGTCGACTATCTCGACATGACTGCCGTGCAGGCCGCCAGCGTGCCGACCATCATCGCCGGTGGTGATGTCATCGCCCAGGCCCATACCGGCAGTGGCAAAACCGCGGCTTTTGCCCTGGGTCTGCTGGCGGTGTTGGAAACCGGCACGGCCACCGTCCAGGGCCTGGTGTTATGCCCGACCCGCGAACTGGCGGATCAGGTCAGTCGTGAGATTCGGCGCCTGGCGCGCGCCATTCCCAACGTCAAGGTCCTGACCCTGTGTGGCGGGGTCGCACTGCGGCCACAACTTGCGTCCCTCGCCCACCTGCCGCACATCGTGGTGGGCACACCCGGTCGCATTCAGGAACTGATGGAAAAACAAGTGCTACCCCTGCAGGCGGTCAAAGTGCTGGTGCTGGACGAAGCCGATCGCATGCTCGATATGGGCTTTACCGAAACTATCGAGCTTGTCGTTAAAGCCATCCCCGAAGATCGGCAGACCCTGCTGTTTTCGGCGACTATCCCAGCCGAGATCCGCGCCATCAGTCGCCGCCTGCAACGCAGCCCGCTGGATATCAGCATCGAAGACCAAGCAACCCGGCCACAAATCGAGCAGTTGTTTTTTAAGGTTGAAGCTGAGCAGAAGCCGGCAGCACTGTGCGCGCTGCTGCTGGCGCACAAACCCGAATCGGCGGTGGTGTTCTGCAATACGCGCCATGCCGTGCGCAGTATCGCCACTGAATTGAGTGGCCATGGTTTTGCCGTGCTGGCCCTGCACGGCGAACTCGATCAGCGTGAACGCGAAGAAATGCTGGTGCGTTTTGCCAATCGCAGTTGCAGCGTGCTGGTGGCGTCCGATGTCGCCGCGCGCGGGCTCGATATTGCTGATCTGGCGCTGGTGGTGAATTACGAGCTTGCCAGTGATGCCGATACCCATCTGCATCGTGTTGGTCGCACTGGCCGCGCCGGGCGCAGTGGTCTGGCCTTGAGTTTGTGTTCAAGTCGCGAAGCGGGTCGTCTGCGCGCCATTGCCGATGGACTGGAGAGCACGCTGCAATGGGGTCGGGTGCCGACGGCGGCGGGGCAACCGGCGCCCGCACCCTTTATCACCCTGGTGGTGGATGCCGGGCGCCAGGACAAACTGCGAGCAGGGGATCTGCTGGGCGCACTGACCGGCAGTGCGGGTCTGACCGCTGCGTCGGTTGGCAAGATCGATATCTTCGCCACCCGCACCTATGTGGCGATAACGAGGTCGGCGCTGGCACAGGCACGCGACGGCTTGCGCGCTGGCAAAATCAAAGGCCGCAATTTTCGCGTGCGCGAGTTGGCGATCTGACCGTGGATTTTGCCGACACCGGACTCGATCCCGCTGGCCAGCGCGCCGCTGCCGCGCGCGGTTATGTCACGCCCACGGCGGTACAACTGGCGGCCATGCCCGCCATTCTCGCTGGCCGTGACGTGTGGGCCTGTGCGCAAACCGGCTCGGGCAAAACCGCCGCGTTTGCCTTGCCGCTCATTGAACGCTGCGCGGCGGCGGCGAGCGGCCAGCCCTTGCAGGTTTTAATTCTGGTACCCACCCGCGAGCTCGCTGCCCAGGTTGGCGCGGCATGCGAGGCATACGCCCAGTTTGCGCCGCGCCGGCTGAAAGTGGTGACCGCCCATGGCGGTGTTTCCATCAATCCACAAATGATGGCTCTGCGCGGCGGTGCCGACCTGCTCATCGCGACACCGGGTCGCCTGCTCGATCTGCTTGAACATAACGCGCTGCAACTCAACAGCCTCACGAGCCTGGTGCTGGACGAAGCGGATCGACTATTTGATCTTGGCTTTGCGGAAGAACTCGCGGAAATCCTCGCCGCCTTACCGAAGGTGCGGCAGAACCTGCTGTTCTCCGCCACCTTCCCGACCGCCGTGCACGTGCTCGCCGAGCAGCTGCTGCGTGAGCCCTTGCGTATCGACGTTGCGCCAGGCGCTGACACCACACCTCGCATCGAACAGCGCGCCATCCTGGTGGACAGAGCGCGTCGCACCCAGCTCTTGCGTCATCTGATTGAGCACCATGGCTGGCCACGCACGCTGGTTTTCACCGCCACACGCTACACCACCGAACACGTCGCTGAAAAACTGCGCCGCGCCGGACTGACGGCCGCAGCGTTACATGGTGAACTCAGCCAGGCCGCACGCAGCCAGGCGCTGAGCAATTTCAAAGCCGGCCGTTTGCAGGTTCTAGTGGCGACGGATCTCGCCGCACGCGGTATCGACATCGTCGAGTTGCCGGCGGTGGTGAACTACGATCTGCCGCGCTCGACCGAAGACTATCTGCATCGCATCGGCCGCACCGGGCGCGCTGGCGCGGCCGGGGTAGCGGTGAGTTTTGTCACGGCAGACAGCGTTGCGCATTTTGATCTCATCGAGAAGCGTCATGCACTCATGCTGCCACGGGAAGTCATTGCGGGTTTCGAACCCGACGAAACCGCTGTAGCAGTTACGGCGGGGAACGGGGGCATCAAGGGTAAACGCAAGAGTAAGAAGGACAGACTGCGCGAAGCCGCGGCCCGTGGTGCTGGCCCGGAAGATGAGCCAAGCAAGCCCTTTGTGTGGCCGAGCCCACCGCGCCCGAGCTGAACCATGCAGCCGCGCGAGGTTCAGGCAGCCGACGGTGCTTGCAGCCTGCGACTCACACTCTTAGTCTTTCCAAATCAAACCACACCATCCGCCAACGGCGGCAAGGATCACGACGATGGAAGTAGGCCTGCAGTTCATTTTTCAAAACACCCACGCCGGCCTGTCCGATGCCGACATGATGCGCAAAGAAACGGAAGTCGCACTGCTGGCCGAAGAGGTAGGCATGGACTTCCTGCTCCTGCCTGAGCATCACTTTGATCCCGCCTATTCCATGATGCCCGACAACATGCAGTGGTTAGCCTACATCGCCGGCCGCACCCAACGCATCAAGATCGGCACCGGCGCGATTATTCTGCCCTGGCACGAAAACCCGACGCGTGTTGCTGAACGCATCACCTTGCTGCAGATCCTGTTGGGGGATCGTTTTATCCTCGGTTTTGGCCGCGGTCTGGCCAAGGAGGAATACCGCGCTTTTGGTGTCGACATGGGCACCTCGCGGGAACGCTTTGATCAGGCGGCCGAGATCATTCTCGACATACTCGACACCGGCATCGCCGAATACGACACCCCGTTTTTTAAACAATCACGCACCCATGTCACACCGCGCGCCGAACATGGTTATCGCGATCGCGAATTCCTGTCGGTGGCGATGACGCCGGACTCCGGCATCGCGGCAGCCAATCTTGGCGCAACCATGATGTCCTTCGTGCAACTGCCCTGGGCCCAGCACCACGCCGCGGTGGAAGCCTGGCGCGCGCGTTATCGGGAAGTGCATCCACACAAGCCGCTCGGCGCACCGACCTTCTCCGATTTCACTTTCTGCCACGAAGACCCGAAAATCGCCGAACAGGTCGCACGCCAATACTTATCGAAATACTACGCGAGTGTCATTCGTCATTACGATTTCGACGGCAGCCATTGGGGTGAGACCAAGGGTTATGGTGCCTACCAAGCCGGCGCCAACGCTTTGAAAGAAGTGGGTCTCGATGCGGCCTGCGAAGCTTTTGTGCAAAGCCAGGCCTGGGGCTCACCGGATCAGATCGTCGAAAAATGGGCCAAGCGGGTTGAACTGACCGGCGAGCTGCGCCCGGCGATGGCAGTGTCCTATGCGGGCCTGCCCTTCGACATGGTGCACGGCAGTCTCAAGCTGATTGGCGAGAAGGTCGCGCCCAGGCTGCGTAAGCTGGGAGGGCAGCGTAAGGCAGCGTAGGGCTCCCGCGCTCAGAAAAAATTGTTTATTCGCTAACACACCCCAACAAAACACGAGGGCCCCAGTGGGGCCCTCGTGTGCTTCATCCATCCCTGAGCGAAGCCGAGATCAAATCATCGTGAGCTTTCAGCTCGCCTTGCGGCGCTTGATGCCCACCATGCCGGCCAGCGCCGAACCAAACAGCCACACTGCCGCCGGTACTGGCACCGGTGCTGCAGTCAGCTCAAACATACTGTCGTTGCCGCTGGTCGGATGCTGGATGGTGACCCAAGCACGGTTGGGGTTGAAGGGGTCAAAATACAGACCCGTGAACTCCGAGCCCTGGGTGCCGTTGGAAGCCCAGCGTCCAATGCCCTCGCCTGTGTCCAGCAGGTCACCGTCTTTGTTGATGTCCTTGGCAAACCAGATGTCGTCATCCACACCGCCATTGCGGTCTTCGATGATGTAGATATTGCCTTCGGCATCGATAGCCAGGTTGTCGGGGCTGCGCAGGGCCGCGCCTACCGCGACGCCGGTGGCGAGGTCGATGGTGCTATGGTCAGCAAACAGCGTCATGGCGTTGGTGGTGACGTTGAACGCGTACACCTCGTTGGTGGTGGTGGTCGCCATGTAGAGCAGCTCGTCGCCGTTGGCAGCGCGAGTAATCTGCAGATCTTCCGGGCGCTGGTAATCGGTGCCCTTGAACGGCACCAGGTTGGTGGTATTACGGCCATCAACCGATTCCACCCCGTTAACGTCGGTGACGGTGAGAGCGCCGGCCAGGCCAGCACCGCTGCTGTCAGTGAAATTGACCCAGGTTGCGGCACCCACAGCATTGGCAGTGTTGCCATCGCCGATGCGCAGCACCGCATTCACACCACCGTCGAAATAGCTGTCGCCGATGCCGGCTTCGGAGGTGAAACGATACAGAGAACCACCGTTCAATTCGTCGATGTAGTACATGCGACCCAGGGAATCAAACTGGATGCCTTCATGGGAGACACGCGCCACGGCATTGCGATGCACGGTGTCAACGGTGCCCGTGGGTTTGAGCGGGTTGGTCACTTCAAACAAACGACCATAGGGGCTGGTCGAGCCGGCGGCAGCCGTTACCCAGCTTTCTTCGGCCGTAATGTAGGTGCCCCAGGGTGTCCAGTAGGATGCGTCAAATGCAACATGGGAGTTATTGGCCGGCGCTACCGCCGGGCTGCGCCAAATGGTGCGGGTGGAATTGGTTTGCAGGTCGTGGCGAAAGATGCCGGCCTGGCCGGTCTCGAACACCGAGAACAAATAACGGCCGGCATCGGGGCCCGTTTCGTTTAGGGTGATCATGTCCCAGGCACCGCTATCAAACTGGCCGGCGGCCAGCTGGGCGTTACGCGAAGCAATGAGTTTCTGTGTGAACTGCGGGCTGGACAGGGTAATGGGCGCGGCTTCGCCGGCGCCGTTCACCGGGATCGGGCCAGCGGACGCCGCCAGCGGCGTGAAATTGTCGAATTCGGTCGGGGCGGCAAACGCATGGGACGAGGCCAGCGCAAATGCGACAGCGAGCGCGACCTTAGTTGGCTTAATCATCAGAAAGTATCCTCCACAGGGATTTGCAAAAATGTGCCGGATTGATCGACTGACCCGTTGTCGGTGCGGTGGTATCGCCCCGCTGTGTTCTGCGACAACAGTCAAGGACATGCACCACCGGCCGGGGCCACGATCGTGGAGCAGAGTGTGGGAGATGCTTGTTGCGTCGCGTTGACGCACGCGTGACTGTCAGGCGGCGGTTCAGTGACAGCTGTGTGTCAGGCCGTGTGCTTATGGTCGACCACGAGCCATGCGCGTGGTGTCCCACGAAGAACTTCGATAATTTTCATCGCAACCTGTAGGTGCGAATTTATTCGCACATTAGACGCCGGGGTCTCGCGTTCAATCACGCGTTTGAATGTGCGAATAAATTCGCACCTACAGGGGCGTCATCCTCCAAGGCGACACAACAATCAACTCGATGTGCAGCTACTGTGAAGATTCGTCGTGGGCTGCCAGCTCGGTCGTACGCCGCAGCACCTCAAGTAACGCCGGTAAGGGCACCGGCTTCAAAAAGAGTTGTGCAACATCAAGCAAGGCAAGTTGCGCCGCGCTGACGCGGTCGACCAGACCAGTGCACAGGACGACCGGCAGTTGCGGTCGTGCCACGCGCAGTGCTTGCGCGAGTTCCAGGCCCGTCAGACCGGGCATGGTCTGATCCGTGAGCAAGGCGTCGAAGTGGGCGTCGGCACGTGCGGCCCAGGCGCGCGCGGCGA
>JANOXY010000068.1:0-4274 GCA_031418675.1 Pseudomonadota bacterium | reverse complement strand
CAAACCGGCGCGATCTGCACTTTTCCGGAAAGTCACGACGAGCTGCGTACCTGGCTACCGGGGCTGGAATTACGCGACGTCGGCACCGTTACGACACTCCTGCTCGGAACCCCCGTCGAATATTACTTCGTGTACGGCGTGAAGCGCTGAGATTCCGGCAGCAGCTGCGGCTTGTTAATTGCTCAGCCGCGTTCGCAGTTGCACGATTTCGTCACGCACAAGCGGGCCGCTACCGACAACAAGCGTTTCGATCAAGGTCCCTAGACGCCGCACAAAGGCGCCATCTTGTACACCGAAGAACGACGCCCGCGCACGCGCGCGCCGACACAGATCGGCGTAATAGTCCGGCTTGTCGAGTGCGTCGAGCAGCGCCTCCCATTCGACCCGATTACGCGCGACCGGCATGGTATCGAAGCCGACAAAGTAGGATTCATTGTCCTCGGGCAGAAACTTGGCGTCGAAGCACAGGTAGTTCAACACCGGCAATCCCATCGAAGCAGCCAGACGCGGCGTCGACGAAGCACCAAAAGTCGCGAACACATCCACCGCCGGAATCAAATCGGCCGCTTTGCGCCATAGAATCTCGACACCCGTCGCCTCCAACACCTTGCGCGCCGGCTCGTTGATCTCAAACCACGGATGAGGCGATATCAGCACGTTGAAATTGCGCAACCGCTTCAGTGAGCGCGCCCAGTAATCGAGCAACTCGTGATAAGTAGCGAACTCGGGGATGGTGTATTGGCGAGTGAGATCGGCTGATGGACTGAATAGGACGATCGGTTTGTCGTTCTGCCAACCGAACTGTGTGGTGATTTCGGTACGCAGACGGACGGCGTGCTCCGGCGCACGATCGATCTCGGTGTCTTCCGGCGAACCAACGAGAAACATGTTGTCGCGGCGATAAGCCGCGCCGATTCTGGTGAGGCGGTCCATGAGGAAAGTACTACTGATGCCAACCGCCTCACTACCGAGCGTGAAGGACAACCACGGCCGGCGCGGCGCCATGCCATCACCTTCCATCGCGAGGATGCGACCCACCGGGGCACGCAACAAGGCTTGTCCTCGCACCCGGCGCACCCAGTGCGGAAACAGGCACGCCACGATGCGCTGACACCGGTCATTAATGCGCGCCTCTTCATCTTTGGCCAGCCAGCCGTCCATTTCATTAACGGACGGCACACTAATTGGTAAATACAGACTGCGGCGACCGATCGCGCGCATCGCTGCAATGAAGATGTGGGCGTTGTAGTTGAGCGTTTCGTTACACGTAATGAACAGATCGATGCCGAGCGCATCGATAACCTTATCCGCGTGATTGGCCATCGCGGCGTGCTGGGTCAGCCAGTATTGGTGCTGCGCTTTATGGGTCGCCGACCAGTCCGCGTCAGCGAGACGCGTCAGCGCCAGGCGCCAACCAAACCACAGATTTTTGTCGGCCCGCAGCACGTCGATGGTTGCGCGCGACCGCGGTTGGTCTTCGAGGCCCATTCCCAATTCCAAGATCGGGACTCTGAAATCGCGGATCGGTTTGAGATCGGCGCCACGCAGGCATAGCACTTTGACGCCGGCCTTATCGGCCTGGGCTTTCAACTCGTCATATCCCGGAAAGCGCGAGGCTGCGTACAGAATCGGGTCGCCGAGATCGTTGTCGACAATCGCCTTCGCAACGCGCAACACCGCGCCGAAATAACTCACCGTCGGGAAGTGTATGAGTATGCGCGGCCGACGCCGCCCAGGGTGCCGCGGATTATGTGTCGCCATGACCACCTACTTGCTGCGGGCGGCGCAAATAGCCGGCCGTGTTAATATTTGATGCGCTTTCAAGCGCGGGTATTTGCGAACTGGCGCTGACCGGCCGGGCCTACCGTGACGGTCGCATCCTAGAACATCCAACTATTCGCCGAGTGTTAGCGTCCAACCTGCGTGCGGCTGCGAAAAATGGCGCACTAGGATAATTTACTGCCTCGATCGATTCGCCACTAGAGCGCCCCGCGTCGGAGAGGATGTGATGCCTGACATCGAACGCTTCGTCATCGTCACGGGGAGCATGCGTTCCGGGACGAGCTTGCTCGGTCATCTGCTCCAGCAGCGTCCTGGCGGTCGCCGAGCCGCGGCCGAACTGGCCTTCGACAATGACGAAAGCCGAGTGGTGGTCGATTTGTTCACGACAGTGCGGCAGGCGGTCGTGCCTGAAATCGGCTATGGCGATCCGTTTCGCGAAGTCAGACTCGCAGGCCCGCTGTTGGACGCATTGAGACCTACCCCGGGCGCCAGCCTTGAGGATACCCGGCATGAGCTGCGCTCCCGTCTGATCAGCGATATTCTGCGTCTGGCACCACCCGGCCCATCCCCGTGCATGCTCGGTTTGAAGCGCACTTCAATGAACTACGAGATCGGGGTTATCGACGCGCTATTTCGCGATGTTCGCCTAATCTTCACAACGCGCGATCCGCGTGATGTTTTTGTCTCCCATGCCAAACGGTTGGGTAGCGCCCAGCATACGGGTTCGAGTCTGTTGATCCTGGCTTACGCACTTTCCAACCACTACATGCTCGCTGCTCTGGCCCGTGTTAAGCGCGCGTTGCTGGTGGTTCGCTATGAAGATTTGGTGGCCGATCCGATCCCACCCCTACGCCTGGTTCTTGAGCACATTGGCGTCGATGCCGCGAACTTCGACTTCGACGGCGTCGTGAGTCACGCCGTACCCAATAACAGCTCCTACGGCGCAGGTGGCGGGCGCAGCTTCGTGACGGGGGCCGGCATCACACAAGACAGCGTCGGCCGCTTTCGCGATTTCATCGAGCCCGAACTCGGCCGTTTAGTGGAGCTGCTTTGCGCACCCATTATGGCGGCCCATGATTATGCACCGGCGCTTGATGATCTGCATTGGGAACCGGGCTTCCAGCGCCATATAGAGGCTGTGCGCAAGCGCTGCGCGGCCGCCAGGATCAGCTTTGAGCCTGTGCGCCGACGCCTCGCTGAAATCGGTGTCGCCTGAGACCCCGGTGCTACAACCTGCCGCTCGCCAAAGCGTGCAGCAGTGCATTGCGATCGAGCTTGCCGCTCAGGTTGCGTGGCAGGCTCACCACGAAGCGCAAGGTCTGCGGCACCATATAGTCGGGCAGACTTTCGCGTAAGCCTTTGAGCACCGCCACGGCGTCGCCTTGGCCCTCAACAACCGCAGTCAAGCCATCGATGCGCGTATCGACCACCGGCCACGGCAGCACCACGGCAAGATCGGTGCCGACTAAACTGCGCAGCGCATGTTCAACTTCGGCGAGTTCGATGCGGTGACCGTGAAACTTGATCTGGTTGTCACTGCGCCCGACAAAATTGAGCAGCCCACTGCCATCAACTTCCACCACGTCGCCCGACACATACCAGCGTTCGCCGCCCAGCTCGCGATATTTTTCTGCCGTGTTCAGCGGGTCTCGCCAGTAGCTGCCAGTCAGTTGTGACCCTCCCAGCAGCAGCATTCCGCGACCTGACCCGCGGAGTAGCTGGCCGTCGTCATCGATCACTGCGGTTTTCTGACCCTCGAATGCGCGGCCGATGGGCACCAGTCCGCGCGCGCACTGCGCCGGTGACGTGGCCGCATCCCAGCGATAGCGGGTGATGGCAATGGTTGCTTCGGTTGGTCCGTAGAGGTTTTCAACGATGCTGGCAGGTGCGGCCTGAGCCCAGGATGCGGCGAGACTGGCGGGCAGGGCTTCGCCACAGAACAGACTCACCCGCAGCGACGGCATGACAGCGGGTCCGAGTCCGCCGCGACTCGCCAGCATCGATCCCAGCGATGGCACCGAGAACCATGAGGTAATGCCGTGACGTTGCACTACCCGCACCGGCGCAAGCAATTCGGCGCCACCCATACGCACCACACTGCCACCGCGGGTCCAGGCACACAGCATATCGTGCACACTTAAATCAAAAGTCAGTTCAAAAGTCTGGCTGTGCACATCGTCGGGGCCGTAGTTGTACAGCGTGGTGATGAACGCGAGATAAGCGGCAAGATTGCCGTGGGACACCGCCACGCCTTTGGGTGCGCCGGTGCTACCGGAAGTAAACAGTAAGTAGGCCGGTTTACGCTCATCTGTGCTGGGCATACGCCAGATGTCCGGCGCCCCTAAGCCGGCGTTCAGCGTGATGCCTTGCACCGGTTCGCCCATGGCCGGTAACAATTGCTGCGCGAGCTTTTCACAACCTGCGCCGATGATGATGTGGCGCAAACCCGCCGCTGCCACGATCATCTTAAGACGTTCGAGCGGCAGTTTGGG
>JANOXY010000067.1:0-11386 GCA_031418675.1 Pseudomonadota bacterium | reverse complement strand
GGTGAACGCACCTTTGACGTGGCCAAACAGTTCGGCCTCGATCAAATCTTTGGGCAGGGCCGCACAGTCGACGTGCACAAACGGTCGCGCACTGCGCGCCGAGCCCTGATGCAGCAGGCGCGCAGCAACGTCTTTACCGGTACCGGTTTCGCCGGTGATCAAAACCGTCGGTGGCTGTGGGCCGGCAGCACCCACCATGGCGGCTATGCGCGACAATTGCTGGCGAACCTGCAAAATGGCGGCGGAGCTGCCCAGCAGTTGCACATTGTCGGATTTCAGGTGCTCGCGGGTACGGGAATACGCCAGCTGGCGCCCCAGGGCCGCGTGGCTCAGCACCTTCTCGATATTCAGGCGCAACTCTTCGAGGTCGATGGGTTTCTTCAGGTAGTCGGACGCGGCGAATTTCATCGCCGCAACGGCGTCCTCGATCTCGCCATAGGCGGTCATCACAATCACCGGCACTGCGCTGCGCGTACGCAGGTTCTGCAGATAATCGAGACCTGAACCGTCCGGCAGGCGCATATCGAGCAGAATCAGATCGGGCTCGCCTTGCGCCAACTGCGCATCCGCCACTGCCAGCGTACCGGCGTGGGTGCAGCGATAGCCGGCCTTCTCCAAATGCCGACTCACGGCCTTGGCAAACAACACTTCGTCGTCAATCACCAATATGCAGGTCGCCATCACTGGCACATCGGCATGCATGCCCGGAACATCGTGTTTTAAAGCCATGACCTCATTCTAACTGCGATGTCGGCGCGCGTATGACCACTTCGGTGCCATGTCCTGGCTCGACGCGAAATTCGAGACGGAAGTCATGGGTATGACAGATCTTGAACGCAATTGGGATGCCAAGCCCGGTACCAAAGCGCTTGGTGCTTGGACCCGGTGTCAGCTCGCTGGGCTCAGGCTGAAACGGTATGCCGCCGGCCTCGTCACGGATGGTGATCAGTACTTCGTCGTTATGTTGTTCAACCGCAAGCACGACGCTGCCACCGCGCCTCGATGCCTCGACGGCGTTATTCAGCAGCCCATAGAGCGCCTGTTCCATGAGGTCCCGGTCGGCGTCGATGATGGCCTGCTCGTCCCACTGACCATGCCCACAGTCCACGCCGCGCTCGAGCATATGCGCTCCTAATAACTGTTCCACCGCCACCAACAGCTCGCAGGCACGCAATGCCTGACGCCGGGGTTTAAGCGGATGCAGGTAGGAGACTAGCGCTGTCACCCAGCGACCCAGTCGATCAACGGTTTCGATGATGTCCGCGCGGATCTCCCCCAGCTCGGCGGCACTCTCGGAGCCATCGAGCAGCTGTGCATTGGCCCGGATCGCGGCGAGCGGATTGCGGATGTTGTGGGCGATGACCGGGATCAGACCACCCTGCGCTGCCTGACGCTCTTGATCCAGTAGTGCATGCTGGCTTTTGTTGAGATCAGCTGCCATGCGATTGATGCCCTGGGCGAGCTCACGCATTTCGGCCACACCCGCTTCCACCAGCACACCGTCATGGCGACCCTGACTGATCGCACGGGTGCCGGCCAGCACCGCCTGCATAGGTTGCACAAAACCGCGCTGCAAGCGTCGTCGTGATGCCAGCAACAGTCCAACCCCAATTAACACCGGCACGCTGAGCGCCCACGGCGCGATGTTCAGACGCCGCGCAACCTGGCGGTTCTGGGCGGCAATCTGTTGGGTGACAAGACCGTTGAAATTTTCGAACGCCGATTCGAAATCGGCGACAAAGCGCCCTTCGAATGCTGGGTCGAGCAGCTTGGCGCGCACCAGCCTTTGTAATGCCGATGGATCGGCCAAGGTCGCACGCAAGTTGGACTGCAGCAGACTGAAGGCGGTCTGCATTCCCTGTACGCCATAACCTTCGGCGCGATGCGAGGAGGCCCGTCGCAGTTCGTTGAACAATTCCTGGATGGTTTGCAGGTAGCGGGTGTCGAGCTCGCGGGTTGAGGGATCGTCGTTCAGGGCGGCGGCGGTCACTTCGTTGATCTGCTTGAAGACCAGCGAGCGAATCTCCTCGGCTGTATGGGACAGCCCGTGCAGGCGGATGGTCTCCACCGAGGATTGCTGCCACAGGTAACCCCAGACGGTCGCCAGCGCGCCGGTGATGATCACCAGGATCAGAAAAGCGAGCTCGTGAACGAGCAATAGACGACGCAGCGACTGGGGATGATCCTCAGGGCTCACGGGCTTCGCCGGCCACAGCCTCGGCACACACAAGCCCGACCGTCCGTCGGCAGGGCACAGAGCTTGTCTTCTTCAGCGAGACGCCTATCAGCATCCTTATCATGCGCTCCATCCTCATGGTGGCCGCCTACCAAGGCCACATGCGGCGAGCAAGCGTTCGCTCGCCGGTCAACAGATGAGAAACGAAGCCCGTCACATGCACGCCAATCAGAACCAGTAGTGCCGTTGAGCACAATACATGCAACTCGGTAAACAGCTCGTTGAGCGGGGCGTCACCCCAACCCCAAGCGGGCAGCGGCAAACCGAACCAGTCCGTTGTATACCCGCTGAAGGACGAGGACAGATAACCACTGACCGGCTGCAATACCAGCAGTGCATAAAAGCTGCCATGGACACCGCGCGCGAGCTGTGCCTGCCAGTTCGAAAGGCTTGCCGGCAGAGGTGGTGGTCGGTGCCGCAGACGCCATGCGACACGCACGCACAGTAAGACAAACGCGCACAAACCCAGGGATTTATGCAAAGCGAAATAGTAACTGCGCGCCGGCCCCTTTGGCAGCTCGACCATGAACCAGCCAAGCGCAAACATGACTGCGACCAGCACTACCATGAGCCAATGCAGCAGCATCGCGACACGGGTGTATTTGCGGGTGGGGCTCGCGTCCATCATCGCGGCAGACGTTGACTTTGAGCTCAATTGAAGTGCCCTCTAGCGTAGCATGGGGCCGCATGCATGCATTAGAATCTGTGCAGCACACATTTGGCTGCGCCAACGAAGCAAGCGTTCATGCCACACCGCATCGACTTCGCTCTAACCATAAACCTCCTGCAGAGATCGCACCTATGACGGCCACCACCGACAGCGCGCGAGTTTGCGCCCACCTCACCTTCAACACTTCGCGCCTCGCGCGCCTAAACAGGATCATGGGTGTGAGCCTCACCCTATTCGCGCTTTGTGTGATGAGCGCGCCGCTGCTTGCTGCCAACTATGACATCGAGGTCAATAAAAAGAAGCGTGTATTGACTGTGCGTGAAGGTGACCGCGTGCGGGCCACTTTCCCCATCGCGCTCGGCCGCGGTGGTCCAGGGGACAAGCGCAAACTCGGTGACCGGAAGACGCCGGTCGGCACCTACCGCATCGTCGGCGTCGACACCGGCACTGCCTTCGACACGTTTCTGCGCCTCAACTACCCCAACGTCAAGGACGCTTTTTATGGGCTGAAAAGCCGTCTGATCTCCCGTCGCGAGTTTGACCGCATTGTCGCCGCGCTGCGCAATAACCAGGTACCACCGCAGAATACCCGGCTGGGCGGCGCGATCGGTATCCACGGTCTGGGGGAAGAAACCCCCGAAAAAGTTCACATTCAAAACAAGCTGGACTGGACCCAAGGCTGTATTGCGCTGCGCAACCACGATCTGCACGAGCTGCGCAGCTTTGTCGAAGTTGGCACCCGTGTTGTCATTGTAGAGTGAGCCGTGGATGAAGATGGCCGCGTTGCTGTTGGCGCTGGCCTTGCTCGCGCCGCCGGTTTCCACAGCCAATGTCGACGTCCAGTCCGAGGGTGCACTGCTCGTGCGCTATACCGTCGACAAGTCGTTTGACGACGTGGTTTTTGCGCTCAATTTTGCCATCACCGATCACAACTTCCGCATTACCGGGCGCAACGATATAGGCGCGGGCCTGCGTGAGCGCGGTTACAAGGATTTCCCTAACGTTGAAGTCATCAACTTCTGCTCGCTGGAACTGGCGCGCGAGGTACTGCTGCTCGATCCCGGATTCATTGCCCATATGCCCTGCCGAGTGACGGTTCATGAAGATCATGGTCGCACCGTCGTCAGTCTGGTCAAACTGCCCGTCGATCACCGCAATCCGCGTGTCAACGACTTCGCTCGCCGCATGAACACGACCCTCACTGAGATAGTCGAGCTCGCCGTCGGCATGTGAGCGCGGTTGGTCTCACGGGATCGTCTATCATGGCCGGCATTCGCCGCCTAAAATGCCAGCTGCACGGGTCGTCCTGAGCAGGGGCTGGCGCGTTGTTACCACTATCCATTGAGGGGAGCCGGCTTGGTATTACTGGGAACATCGGGACTGGTCGCGGCCTACGTCGCGGTCGCGCTGCTACTACTCGCACTGAACCTCAATGCACGCTGGTCGTGGACGGTGAAAGCGCTCGCCATCGCAATCGTTTCAGGCTTGTACCTGGTCACCTATTATTCCATTCCACCCTTGCTCGGCTGGCCCACCGACCAGCGCCTGCCAAAGCGCTTTCACCTGCTCGCTGTGGACGTGCAAGAGCCCGACAAAGCCAGCGGCCGCAGCGGCCACATATTCTTGTGGGCCCGTGATCTGATCCAAGACGCAGACGGCAGCGAGCCGCGTGCCTATCGCTTGGCCTACGCCGCAGCGTTGGGTAAAACTGTGCAGGACGCGGGCGATAAGGTCAGAAAGGGCATGTCGCAGATCGGTGAGGTGCGCGATGACATGGCCACAGCGAGCGCCAAGCGCGCCGGCGCCGAAGACTCTGAGCAGACGAAGGTGGATGGCGTTGCCAAATCTGCCGACGCCGTGGCCGGCGGTCAGAGCAGTGTCGTCATCGAGTTTTTTGATACCCCCGATTCCACCCTACCGGTGAAATGACCGATACGCAGCGCGCAAGGCACGGCGGCAGGCCGCCAGGCTGGCGCTCGCTGCCCGCACTGCTCGGCCTCGCCGCGGTTAGCTACGCGCTGCCCAGCCCAGCGACCACCCTCGATGAGCACCTGGCCCTAGCCTGCAGCCAGCCCAACCCGCTCAAGCTGCAGTGCAGCTATCGCCTACGCGACGGTGGCGAGCTGCAAGCAGCGCTTGCTCACTGGCAAGATCAAACGCTCAACGCCACGCTGGATGCGCGCTACCCACAAGCCGATGATTACACCGCGCTACTGCTACTGGTCGACACCAGCGATCCGGCGCGGGCGTCGGCGCTGCACGCCGCTATCGCCCATGTCAGCGCCATAGTTAACGGTGCTCCCCCACATTTTCGCATCGGGCTCGCCAGCTTCGACAGCGATCTGCGCATGCTCGCGCCCATCGCTAGCGCGCGCACCGCGCTGCTGGCCAGCGCCACCCAGCTGATTGCCAAAGGGCACACTACCGAGCTCTATCGCAACGTGGGTGAAGCCTTGCGTGTGCTGGCAAAAACCGCGGCTTCGCGCAAGGTGTTGTGGGTCCTGTCCGATGGTTTGGCGGAGGACTACGCCTATCATCACGAAGATATCATCGCGTTGGCGCGCACCCATGACATCATCATTAACAGCATCGGTTACCCCCGCTCTGTTCCACAGTCGGTAGCGCTGCAAACCCTGCGCCGCCTGAGCGACGACAGCGGCGGGCAATTCCTGCCGGCCGCCTTCCCCGGTTTTGTTCTGCCCGCAACGGGATTGCAGCGCGCACTTACGCTGCTCGACGACGGTGGGCAGCTGGCTTTTGATCTGACACCACTGCTGGCCACGGGTGGCGCGGGCGCCAGAGAATTGTCCCTTGATCTGCAGACCCGCGGGCAGCATCTGGCTGCATCCGTGCCCATCGAACTGCCTGCGACCAAGATGCCAGCCAACGTGGAACTTGCGCCGCCACTCGCCGCAATCCCATCACCTCCAGCTGCGGCGGCCGCAGCCAAAAATCTGAACGCCAATCAAGTGTGGCCCTGGTTCAGTTCACTGATGGCGGTGTCGCTGGTCATTCTGGGCACGGTGATGGTGCTTTATCGACGCGTGAAACGTGGCTCGCCGTTGGTACGCACGGCGACGGCCAAACCCCTAGGCTGGTTATTGCTGGCCGAAGCGCCGTTCACGCGCCACGCCGTCGACCATTTGCCGTGGCGCATTGGGCGCGGGAGCAACAATGATTTCACGCTGGCCGATCATTCCGTGTCGCGCGTGCACGCCGAGGTGCGCGGCAGCGAACACGGTGGCGTGACCTTGGTTGACCTGGAGTCGCTCAACGGTGTGTTCGTCAACGATACGCGTATCGAGTCAGTCCAGCTGCGTGACGGTGATGTCGTCGACATAGGCGACGTACGCATGCGCTTCACCCTGCACGATGAAAGCCATGCCGCGCAGGAGGTCACCGTCATGGTCCGCACCCGTACACCCGCTTGAGGCATCAGTCCGATCCCGGCGCAGTCCGTGGATACCAGTCAAACGCGATGCCGGGCGCAGCACCGGCTGCACGGAACTCCGCCGCGACCGTCTGCCCCGGCACCACGGCCAACTGATCACCGACATAGACCAGCGGCCATCCATCCCTGAGCCACGGTGGCACGCGCCATTCCTGAAACAAATGTTTTAGCGCACGACGGGGTCCACCAGGATGCAAGCGCAGACGCTCGCCACCTTGCCGATAACGCACACTGAGCTCGCCCTGTGCCAACGCAGCAGGTTCGGCGCCGCCAATGGCGCTCTGGCAGGCCTGCATACGACCGTGCGCCAGGCACAATGGCGTCCAGGGTATCGCGCATGGGACGGGTTCGGTGCCGGGCGCTGGCAAACGCGCGGCCGTAAGAAAAAACTTGTTGTCATAGCGACGCACCGCCACCCCACGCCATGCCACCATTGGCATGCCATCATCACGCGCATCGAGCATGTTGTGCAGCATGTGTTCGAGCTGCGTGCGTCCGGGTACCGGTCCGCCAGCCCGTGACAACCATCGCTTGATGACGAAGGGGCGCAACGGTGTTCCACAGGCGCGCAGCCGCGTGAGATCCAAGGGCTCGCAGTCCAGCAGGAACTCGTCGGCCAGTGCGTCCAACACTTCAACCACTTCGCTCTGCAATGCCGCTACCCGCGCCAGCGCTGCGCCAGCACCCGGGAACTCTCGCTCCAGCACCGGCATCACTACATTGCGCACACGATTGCGCGCGAAACGCAGATCGGCATTGCTCGGATCCTCCAGGCAGGCTAGCGCGTGGGCATGTCCGTAGGCCAACAAGTCCTCGCGTGCTTCATCAAGCAGGGGTCGCATTAATCGCTTATCGGCGTAGTGCCCGTGTTCGCGAATAGCGGCCAGACCGTGAGGGCCAGCACCCCGCAATAACTGCAGCAGGACAGTCTCGGCCTGGTCATCGCGATGATGGGCGGTCATGAGAACGCTGCGACTATCAAGCTGCGTCAGCAGATAGGCATACCGATGCTGCCGTGCCCAGTCTTCAACGCTTGCGCCTGACGGCGGCGTGCCACTCAGACGCGTACCGCAGAATGCAACACCAAGTTCAGCTGCGACCTGCGCGCAGTGCACGAACCAGCGCGGACTATCAACCTGCAGGCCATGGTCGACATGGCAGGTCTGCAACAACACATTGCGCGGTACCAGGTAGGCTCGCAGCATATGCAGGAGCACTGTGGAATCGAGGCCACCGCTGAATCCCAGCACTACCCGTTCAATATCCCCCGCGGCGAGCAGGTTATCGAGGCGCGCACCGACGCGGATCACGAGCGCCGCGGCGACCCGTGCGCTTGCTCCGGGTTCAACGATCGGTGTATTCACCGATCGCTGCAAAACGCGCACGGCGCCTGCTCACCAATTCCTCCGGACGTAACAGCGAAGGCTCTTCGAGCGCGGTCAAGATCGCGCTCTTCAAACGCGCGGCGGCCAATTCCGGATTACGATGCGCGCCACCCAGTGGCTCTTCGATGACGGTACTGACCAGTCCGAGTTTGAGCAAACTGGCCGACGTAATGCCCATCGCTTCAGCAGCCTCGGCGGCGCGCTCGGCGCTTTTCCAGAGAATCGAGGCGCAGCCTTCTGGCGAGATCACTGCATAAGTTGCGTACTGCATCATGAGGATGCGGTCACCAACACCGATAGCCAATGCGCCGCCCGAGCCACCCTCGCCGATCACGGCCACGATGATCGGTGTACGCAGCCCCGACATCACCAGCAAGTTGCGCGCAATCGCCTCGCTCTGGCCCCGCTCTTCCGCATCGATACCGGGATAGGCGCCCGGGGTGTCAATGAAGGTCAACACCGGTAGCCGAAAACGCTCCGCCATATCCATGATGCGCAGCGCCTTGCGGTAACCCTCAGGTCGCGGCATACCAAAATTGCGCAGCAGATTGTCCTTGGTGTTACGTCCCTTCTGATGGCCTACAAACGCAACACCACGCCCATTCAGCCGCGCGATGCCGCTGACGATCGCCGGATCGTCGCCGAACGCTCGATCGCCGTGCAGTTCATGCACGTCTTCGAAAATTCGCTCAACGTAGTCAAGGGTGTAGGGGCGTTTTGGATGTCGAGCAAGTTTGGAGATCTGCCAGGCGTTCAAACTGGAGAAAATCTGCCGGGTCAGTTCTTCCGAGCGCTTGCCAAGCCGTTCAATTTCTTCGGAGATGTTTATCGCCGAATCGTCTCCGACCCGTCGCAACTCTTCGATCTTCGCTTCTAGCTCAGCGATGGGTTGCTCAAAATCCAGAAACTTGAAATTGACGTGACTACCATCCGCGGCCCGTTCATTCATGGCCGCGGGTCTCAATATTCGAGATGAACATGTTGTGCTCCAAATTGGCGCTTGAGCCCGTCTAACAGGCCTTCGGAAAGATTGACTCGCCAGCGCTCGCTGAGCTTCAAGCGGGCGCGACTGTCGGCACGTGTATATTCTATGGCGACCGGGCAGCGACCGTGCTCATGACCGCCGATCATCGTTTCAAGTTCATGCACAAAGCCATTCGTCAGCCCATTTTCACTCAGACTCAGCACCAGAGCGCGGGCCAGGCGATTGCGCGCCTCATCAAGCGTCATGATCTCACTAGCTTGCACGGCGTGATCACCGGAAAATTCATCGACCGAACATTCGCCCTCGATAATGACCATCGAATCGGTCACCAGTTTGTCCAGGTTCCGCTCATAGACCTCACGGTATACCGTAACCTCGACGCGTGCGGTCTGATCATCCAAGGAGATCACAGCCATGCGCCCGCGGCGGGTTTTGATGATGCGCACCGACATGATGAAGCCCGCGATGCGTCGTTTGCCTGGCCTGATCTCAGACAATGAAGAACTTGCAAAGGCCGACAATTCGGTCCGGTAGCGGTCAATCGGATGACCGCTGAGATAGAGGCCCAGCGTTTCCTTTTCGCAAGCCAATAATTCTTCCGCGCTCCATTCGCGCACGCCGGTCGCGTAGTCGACGTTGAGCGGCGCAACTTCATCTACCGCTTCAGTGGCCAGACCGAAGAAGTCAGATTGCCCGGAAACCGCTGCCTTCTGATGTTGATCAGTAATCTGCAGAACCTGATCCAGGGCCGCCATCAACACCGCGCGCGTGTGGCCAAAACAATCGAACGCGCCAGCTTTAATCA
Source organism: Pseudomonadota bacterium (assembly GCA_031418675.1). Classification (GTDB taxonomy): domain Bacteria; phylum Pseudomonadota; class Gammaproteobacteria; genus JADJYF01. The sequence continues at coordinate 1,854 of JANOXY010000067.1, read as the reverse complement.
GGGCTTCCAGCGCACGACGGTTGATGCGCTTATCAGCGTTGCGCCGACAGATGTCGACCAGATCGCGGTACGGGCCCAAGCTGTCTCGTTCTTCAACCAAAGCATTGATCACCGCTTCGCCCACGCCTTTCACCGCACCCAAGCCGTAACGAATGGTTTTGGTGTCGGCAACGCTGAAACGGAAGCTGCAGCCGTTAACGTCCGGCGGTACCACCGTGAGACCGAGCGCGCGGCACTCCTCAATCAAACGCACCACCTTGTCAGTGGAGTCCATGTCGGCCGACATCACGGCCGCCATGAATGCCGCCGGGTAGTGGGCCTTGAGCCAGGCTGTCTGATAGGCGACCAAGGCATAGGCCGCCGAATGGGATTTATTAAACCCATAGCCGGCGAATTTTTCCATCAGGTCAAAGATGAAAGTGGCATCGGTTTGCGCGATGTTGTTTGCTTGCGCGCCGGCGACGAAGATCTCACGCTGCTTGGCCATCTCTTCGGGCTTCTTTTTGCCCATCGCACGCCGCAGCAAATCGGCGGCGCCGAGGGTATAGCCAGCAAGTACCCGTGCAATCTGCATGACCTGCTCTTGATACAGGATTACGCCGTAGGTAGGTTTCAGTATCGGTTCAAGGGCTGCGACCGCGTATTTAAGGGCCTGACGTCCGTGTTTGCGCTCAATGAAGTCATCGACCATACCGGACTGCAAAGGCCCCGGCCGAAACAATGCCACCAGCGCAATCAGATCTTCGAACAGATCCGGTTTTAGACGCTTGATCAGTTCCTTCATGCCGCGCGATTCAAGCTGGAATACCGCCGTGGTACGCGCGTTCTGCACGAGTTTGAACGTAGCGGCGTCATCGAGCGGAATTTTTTCGATAGCGATGGGCGCTTGCTGGGCTGCGACGCGACGCTGATTGATATCACGCACCGCCCAATCGATGATGGTCAGGGTACGTAAGCCGAGGAAGTCGAACTTCACCAGGCCGATCGCTTCGACATCGTTCATATCGAACTGCGTGACCAGCGCTTCGCTGCCCTGTTCACAATACAGCGGCATGAAGTCCGTAAGCGCGGTTGGCGCAATGACCAACCCACCTGCATGTTTGCCGGCATTGCGGGCCAGACCTTCGAGTTGCAAGGCCAGCGTCATGACTGCACGAACGTCCTCCTCTTCGTCCAGACGACGTTTGAGCGCCGGCTCTTCCGTCAGCGCACGCTCGAGAGTCATCTGCGGATCAAAGGGGATAAGTTTTGCCAGCTGATCGACAAAACCATAGGGAAAACCCAACACCCGACCGACGTCGCGTACCACCGCTTTAGCGGCCATCGTGCCATGGGTGATGATCTGCGCCACCTGATCGCGCCCGTAGCGAGCCGCGACGTATTCGATCACTTCGTCACGCCGATCCATGCAGAAGTCGATGTCGAAATCAGGCATCGACACCCGTTCTGGATTCAGGAAGCGCTCGAAAAGTAGATCGTATTCGAGCGGATCAAGTTCGGTAATACCGAGCGCAAAAGCTGCCAGCGAACCCGCACCGGACCCGCGCCCGGGTCCGACCGGTATCCCGTGCTGCTTGGCCCATTCGATGAAATCGGCAACGATGAGGAAATAACCTGAGAAGCCCATCTTGATGATGACTTCGATTTCGCTAGCCAAGCGAGCCCGATAGGTGTCGAGACGCTTGGGATCGTCACGTGAGCCGCGGATGGCGCCTGTCGCAAAACGTTGATCGAGACCGATCTCACTTTTTTCGCGCATCAGGCTGTCGACATGAAGACCCTCGCCGACGGGATAGGCCGGCAGATGATAGCTGCCAAACTCCAGTTCGAGGTTGCAGCGCACGGCAATATTGA
>JANOXY010000066.1:0-8934 GCA_031418675.1 Pseudomonadota bacterium | reverse complement strand
TGTCATAAAAATGACTTAATTTGCCGCCCGTTGGAATTTCCAACCTAAAAGCTGAACCTCACTACCCATGACCCTGCGAAACCAGTTCCGGGCAGTCTTGTCCGCTGCCCTCTTTTTGGGCGCCTCTTCTATCAGCCACGCAGCCGAGCAGGCGGCCAAGGCGCCCCCAGAGCCGCTCAAGGACCTCGGGCTGCTCTACCGCAGCGATACCAATCCTTATGTACAAGAGGTGTGGCTGCTCGGCCGCTACCACGGTCAGTACTGGGATACCGACGGCAGCGCGGGTGGCGACAGCGGTTATGAGGATCGTCGCTTTCGGGTCGGCGGCCAGGCGCGGCTGCTCAAGAACCTGACGCTGCACGCGCAGATGGTCGGCGGTAGCGACTTCGAACCGGTTTACAACGGTTTCACCGAGTTATGGACGGGCTGGCGTTTCAGTGACGCGCTCAATCTGACCGTCGGCCAGCAGAAGCATCGTTTCACCCACGACCGCAACGTCTCCAGCCGTTACCTCAACTATCTCGAACGCAGCATGCTGACCAATATGTTCGCGGCCGACTACACGCCGGCGGTGACCCTGTCGGGGCGTATCAGCCGTTGGAGCTATTACGGTGGTGTGTTCTCCAATGCCACCGGGCGCGACATGAAAGCCGCTTTCACGGAACTCGATTCTGGGTATTCACTGCTCGCCACCGTCACGCGCGACATCGGCGATTTGATCCCGCTCGATTCCGCATTTCTGAATGTGTCCTTCGTGCACAGCGACGCCAATGAAAAGGCAACCAATCTCAATCGTTATGAACAGGGCCTGGCCTCGGCCTTGATTCTGACCGAAGGGCCCATGTCCCTGATCACCGAAATCACCGCTGGCCTGGGCAGCGCAAACGGTGACGCCATCGGACTCAACCTGCAGCCCGGCTACTTCATCACGCGACACCTGCAGGCCGTGGCACGTTACCAGGTTGCCGGCAGCAACGACGATCGTGGTCTGCGTGCCCAGCGTCGTTATGAGCGCGAGGCCAACCTGAGCACGGGGGATGTGTATCACGCCGGTTATTTCGGCCTGAACTACTACCTGGCCGAACATCGCGTGAAACTGATGACCGGCGTCGAATACGCCTCGCTCGGTGGCGAACATACCTGGACCGGATCCGTGGCAGTGCGCGTGTTCTGGGGCCCACATTCGCGCGGACCGTTCCCCATGGGGCAGGTGCTGCAACCGGACAGCGACTGAGGCCCAAGCGACGCCATCGCCGCTCGTACTGGCAGGTGCTGACGCCCTAAGGCACCATTCCCCCGGTAGTCAGGCGATCCGCGCGGTTTCGCGCGGGTCGCACTGTTGAAGAACACCGAACAACGACGATCACAATCCGGGGAGACAACATGAACATCAATTCCGTGCTAGGCCCTATCAAGGTAGACAACCTGGGTTCAACGCTGATCCACGAACATTTGGGCATCGGTTGGCCGGGCTGGGAACTCGACCATCAAGACTTCGACCGCAAAAAAAGCAGCGCCAAGGTCACCAAACGCTTAAAAGAAATCCGCGAGCTGGGGATCTGCAGCATTGTTGATCCCTGCCCGATGGAATTGGGTCGTGATCCGGTGTTTGCCGCCGAAATGTCCGACAAGTCCGGCGTGCAGATCGTGGTCGCCACCGGCCTCTACAACGACGCCTTGGGTATTCCCATGCACTTCCGTTTTATGGATGTTGATGGCATCGCCGAAGTCTATGTGCGGGAACTTGAGGAAGGCATCGGCACAACCGGTATCAAGGCCGGCATCATCAAGACCGCATCGGGCGGTATCCATGGCGTGACGCCGCCGGGCCGCGGCATCATGGACACCGAGATCAAGTGTCTGCGTGCCGCAGCGCGCGCCAGCAAGGCAACCGGTGCGCCTATCCTGTGTCACAACGATGAGTTCGAGCCCTTCGGCCGCGAAACCCTCGATGTCTTCGACGAAGAGAAAGTCGATTTTAATAAAGTGCTGATCGGCCATGCCTGCGGGGTGGGCGACATGCGTTATTACTTCGATATCCTCGAACGCGGCGCGTGGTTGGGTTTTGATCGTTTTGGCATCGAGGCCATTGCCTCGGACAAACTGCGTCTGGCCTCGCTGATCGGGCTGCTCAGCGTTGGTTATGATCGCATCATGTTGTCCCACGACTCCGTTGAATGCTGGCGCGGTCGTGACACGGGTGCCCTGGACAGCATGATCGCGGCGTCGCCCAACTGGAACATGGCGCATATCTCGCGCAACATTCTGCCGGCCCTGCGCAAGGCGGGTGTGTCGCAGGAGATCATCGATACCCTGATGGTGAAAAATCCACGCAGTTATTTTGGTCCGGTGAAAGCGAAGGCGGGGCGCCGCAAGGCTTGAATAGACGCCGTCATGGTGCCCGCGCGTTGGCAAGGCGCGCGGGTAACATGAGGGCGACATAGAAATGGAAAGGGCCAATCGTGCATGGCATGGTTGGCTCGCGTCGATCGCATCAACCTGACCGGCAGTGGTGACAACGCTTTGGCCCTCCACGTCCACGATGGGTTGGCCCTGACCGATCACGCGGATATTTTCCCGACACATCAACCCAGCAGTGGTTGATCGACGGCAATGCCGGCGACAGCGTGCATGCCAATGGCCAGGGCTGGCTGCACGGCGATGACATCACCGTTGGCGCGGTGGCCTACGCGTTCTATACGCAGGACGCCAGTGCCGTCCAACTGCTGATTGACCTGGACATCACACGGAAAATCAGCTGGAGCCCATGGCAACACTGCGCTGAGTGCCGTGTTGCCAGTGCAAGGATCGATAGCGGGTCTAAGCGGCCCGCGATTCCCCCCAGCGTTTTACAACACCTGATGTCGTGACCGTGCCGTTCGGTTTTTGCTCCGAACTATGACCCATGCACGAAAAACAACGGATGCCCGATCACCCAGAACCCACCACGCGATTTACCATTCGGCTGTCAACAACGAACAGAGGATGCAGATCACGATGAAGCAAAAATTTTCACTCACGGCATGCGCCGCACTGTTCTTCGTGATGGAGTCGGCCCACGCGCTCAACTTCGACGCGGCCTATACGGTGGCGGCGCCATTCTCAACCGTGCAGGTCACGGACTTCACCCTGGATGGGCCGACACCCTGGTTGTTTATTGACTTGCCGGCACTGGGTTCGCTCTTTACCGCGACATCGTCCTCGTGGTTCCTGGCCGGAACGTCCGCTGCGCTGGCGCAAAGCAGCCGGCGCGAGCAGAACCTTGACCGCTTCTGGCTCGCGCCCAGCGATCTTGTCTGGAGCAGCGTCAAGAGCGCAGGCAATTGGCACATCGATGCGACGTTCGATCTGGTCGGCATTCAGTTCGCCGAGAACGGCGGCATCGGGGTCGGGATCAGTGAGGGTGCTGGCAGCACCTCGGTCAATTTTTCCGTCAGTCCTGCGGCGGTGCCCCTGCCTGGTGGTGGCTGGCTGCTGGGAGCGGCGCTAGTTGCCATCGCGCGATTGTCGCGCCGCTCTCCTGTTGGTGAGGTCGGTGCGAGTGGAAAGAACAGAGATTAAAAAAGTGCAGGAACGCTTCTATGAAGTGCACAACAACGATCCTGGCGGCATCGATACTTGCCGCCAGCGCCAGCAGCTCCGCCGCGGTGGTTTATCGCGAAAGCAGCGATGGCGAATTGTCGGGCAACGGACTTGCGCCGACTGTCATCAACATTGCTGCGGGTTCGAATGAAATTTTCGGCCGAATGGGCGGAGGCAATGGTGGCCTGGATCGTGATTACTTTGTAGTGACCGTACCTGCGGCCATGCAGCTTACGGCATTGCTGCTATTGCCCAATACCAGTGTGCTGGGCGGCTCTTCCTTTATCGGAGTGCAGGCCGGCAACCAGCTTACCGTCAATCCTAACGCAGGCTCCGCCAGTGGCTTGTTGGGCTGGGCCCATTACCGCAGTTCGGACATCGGCACTGACATCCTGCCCAAGATCGGCACGGGCTTTGGCGCCAGCGGTTTCAGCGCGCCTCTCGGCGCCGGTGACTACACTTTGTGGCTGCAGGAGACTGCTGGGGGATCGGTAACCTACGGCTTGGATCTGCAGTTACAACAAGTGCCCGTGCCGTTGCCGCCTGCACTGTTCAGTTTTATCGCTGCACTGGCTCTACTGCGTGGTTGTTGTCAGCGCACCGCTTGAGTGGGTGGGGGCAGGTGCGGCCGCATGCACTTGCCCTGCTATCCAACAGCAATCCCATCAACGCAATGGCCCGTTGCCCGGCCCGTTAGAAAATCCCCAATCTTCCCAGCAACGTGATTACACGCCGCGCATGAAGCCCAGATCCTTTTGCGCGAAATTCTTCAGGTTCGGAAATATCGTGGCTAGATCGGTGCCCTTGATGCCCATCCATTTCGCCAAGGTCGCACCGTACTGATCCATCGAATATTCCGGAATAAAACGCCCTGAGCCAACATCCTTGGCACCAAACAAAGTATCGCCCCAATGCTGGCCTATGCCCGTAGACTGGTAGTCGACAGGCTGACCGTGCACCTTGCCGCCATCCACTGCACCGCCCATCACCAGTTGTTCGCCAGCCCACGCGTGATCCGTGCCATCGCCGTTGATGGTCAGAGTGCGATTAAATTCAGAGATCGTAAATGTCGTCACGGAGCCACTCAAACCCAGTTCATCGATCGTGCGCTGAAAACTGAACAAACCGTTGGCCAGGTCGGTGAGCTGTTCGCCATGGCGTTCTAAATGATTGCTATGGGTATCCCAGTTACCTAACTCGACAAAAAACAGCTGACGCCGCAGGCCAACGCGCTGACGTATGGAAATCAGCTTGGCCACGGAACGCAACTGATTTTCTAGCCTGTTGTCCTCGTTGAACGGCGTGTTAAACGGCGGCGCTGCCTCCAACTCCGAGCGCAAAAGATCCGAGCGTTGTTTTGTGCCCAGCATCGCTTTTGCAACCTGCGCCTCCAGCGGGTGTGCATAACTTCGCTCCAGAATTTGCGTCCAGGCGGCCGAGCGGGCGGGTTCCCAGCGCGGCCAGGTATCGTCATCAAAGTGCTCAAACACCGGAATATCACGGCCAGGGCGCACACTGAAGGGACGCGAAGTCTGGCCGGTCTGCCACAGGTTGTTGCCTGCAACCGTGTAGGAAAGCGGGAACGACAGATCAGTACTCGCCTCGATCAGGCGATCCGCCATCAAGCCGCCCCAGCCGGGCGCTTCAGACCCCGGCCGCCGCGCGGCATTAATCTGTACCAAGTCACTTTGATGACTATGGGAAAACAGCTCACGCGGAATGGACTTGGGACTGACATCTTCACCGAAGTAATCGAACACCTCGGATGCTGTCAGCGGCTCGAACAAATTACCGAGGTTGGCGGCAATGGCCAGCTTGCCTTCGTTGTAGAGGGTACGCAGCGGCGCGAGTGAGGGGTGGAAGCCCAGCGCGCCGCTGCTATCGGGCAGTAGCTGGTTGCGCGAGATCGCCAATGCTTGCCGCAAGCTCGCGTAGTTGTCGTAGTTGGCGTAGGGCACGAAGGCATTGTGGGTATCGATGCCGCCGCTCAGGAATACACAGACCAGACTTCGATAGTCGTCGATACCGCTATAGTTTTCTGCTGCGAGCGCGCGAGCCATCAGCGGCATCTGTCCGGTCATCGTGAGCGCTGACCACGCAGTGGTGGCGCCGAGTTGACGCAGAAAATTTCGACGGCCGGGTTGTTTACATCCGTTCACGACGAGCACACTCCTATTTCTGCACGAGATATTCGGGTGAATTGATCACCAGCGAGATGGCGTCGCGTAGCTTCCCCTGACGCCCGTCGCTGGTATTGGGGAAACTCGGGTCGGCCAGATGGGTGAGCAGTGTTTCGCGCAGACTGGCCGACATCGACCCGTTGGTGAGCAGTAAATCGAGACGGTCGACGAGCTTGGTGGGTTGCGTGACGAGCGCCAGTTCCGTGGTCAAATCGAGATAGGTACGCTCGCCTCCAGTCTGCGCATCTTGCACATGGGCGTTGAGCATATTGGTCGAGGCCATGATGGTGTTCTCGGTCCAAAGCTGCAATTCAGGTGCGGTCAGTCCGGCCGTCGCAACCGCACCAGCAGGGGCATAATCCGGGCGGAAAAAGTTGAACACCGAGGGCGCACCCAGAACGTTCTGGCCGTTTTCGCCGTCGATTGAGCGCAGTGCCTGGTCGCCAGCGGAGTTGAAGACCACGACTGTCGGCCCCACATCATAATCGCCGCCGGCTATGGGCTTGGCTTTGAATGCGCGGAACAACTGCGTGATGCGCAATAGCGGCTCGCGCACTTTGCCAAAAGTTGGCACCGCGGCCGTGCCATCGCGTGCTTCCGCATCGAGCAGAATGGCGCGTAACACAGCACTAAGATCACCGCGTACGCCGCGGCCATTGTCATTAAACACCGTCGCGACACGAGCCACATAAGCCGGGGTGGGATTGCTGGTGGTGAACCGCTTGATCAGCTGCTTGGCCAGAAATGGCCCGACATTGGGATGATTAAAAACATTATCGAGCGCGCCATCGAGGTCCTGCAGGGCCGTTTGGCCAGCCGGCAGTGTGACGTCGCGTAACAGGGTCTTGGCGTCGGTATCGTGGTAGGCGGCGACCGGCACCATCTTGGTGGTGCGGTTGCCGTTGCCGGCGTACTCGTCCCACGGCACGTTGCTAAAATTCCAGCCGGTGAAGGCACGCGAGAAGCCTTGGATGGTCGCCTGGTCGTAAGTCGAAATGGGTTGTCCAGAACTGTCCAGTTTCAGGCTGCCGTCGAGGTTCAGTTCGTATACACCGATGGTGAACAGCTGCTGGAGCTCGCGCGCGAAGTTTTCGTCGGGTCGAATATTGCGTTCCGGATCGGCCTTGGCATTTCTAAGCATGCTCAGATACAGCCCCATAACCGGATGCTGCGTTACTTCCTTGAGAAGATCGCGGTAGTTGCCGAAGGCGTACTTGCTGAGCACGTCGTAATAACTCGCCATGCCGAACTGGGTGTCCGACAGGTCGGCGGACTTGTCGGAAACCACAAGAATCTGGCTCAGCGCAAATGCCATGCGCTGGCGGAGCTGATCCGAGCCCTGGATGCTGTTCAACCACCAGACGTGGCGGAAGTAGTCGCGCCAAGTGTCGACGATCTCGGCTATGGGGGTTGGGCACTCGTCGGCGCGCACTGGTGGCTGCTGATTGATGCACCAGTTGTAGTAATCGGTATACATCGAGCGCGCTCGTGTGAGATAGGTACTGCGCGGTTTAGTGAGTTGATCGTCCAGCCACGCACGATAGGTTTTCAGGGTTTGCAGGCGCGTGATCTCGGCCGAGGTCGGCCCGAACGTTGCCTGGGTCAGAAAGCGTGCAGCCTGCGGTGCGGTAACAGTGTCGGCAACCAGCGCGCCTGGGCCTGGGGGCTTGCCAAAAAAGCTGCGCAGGATGCCAACGTCAACACCGTTCACGACGCCGTTGCCGTCGAAATCTGCGTGCGGACCGGTGCCACCGAAGGCCAGTCGCAGGGCGTTGGTGTCGCGCCCATCAGTGATGCCATCGCCGTTCAGGTCCGGATCGCAGCGGTTGCCGTAAGCATCGCCATCGGTGTCACGTTGATTGGCGTTGCTGAGCGCGCGGCAATTGTCGAGCTCGTCGGCAATTCCATCACCGTCGGTGTCGGCCGCCGTCGCGATGTTGCTCATCGCGAGTAGGGCGAAGAGGCAGGCGACCGTGCCAATGGGGCGCAAACGCTGCGCGATGCGACGGCGCAACGCCGTCCGAGGGGCGGTGTTCATTGCAGTGACCTCTCCGTTCGGGAGACAGTTCGATGGATGGGGCTAGGCACTTGCGGGTCGAACAATCGTGCGCGAGCGCAGCCCGAGCACGGCCAGCGCGGCGGGCATGAGCCATAGTCCGGCCGGCAGTGGAATGGCCCCAAGCACCGTCACCTGCGCGGCGTCGAACGACAAGTCGGCGATCTCCTCGCCGCTGCCATTGGTCCAGACATTGAGCAATTCATTGCTGAAGGTGCCGGTTTCCAGTTCAAGCAGGGAAGCGCCCGCGGCGAGCGCGGTGAAGGTGATTCTTGCGACGGGGAAGCTGGTATCGAGAACGCCGTTAAAACTATTGGTGGCGATATTCAGTAGCCGGCCAGCGGCGGCATCGAGTCGGCCTTTGTCGAAAATGAAGACATCGCCCGGAAAACGCAGTTCGACATCGTTGAGGGAGCTGATCGTCAGGATGCTGGCATCCCAGCGCAGGTCGAGCCCGCCGCCGGCACTGCCCTCGGTAAAATCGCTACCGAGAATTTCAAGCGTGAAGCGCTCGCCGGGGCTGATGCCATCGATGGTGGTCCGGTCAAAATGAATATTCGCGGCAGCAGCGAATTCACACATCGACAGACAGGCTATCAAGAGGGCAAATACGCGAGAAAAAGGCCTGATCATGGGTTTATTTTCCTGTCCTGTGATTGCGGATTTGATAGATCCCTGGCATCACCCACACAACGACTGCGCGGCTCGCGCTTGAGAGCCTGCGTGTTGCGGGATATCCGGTTGACAGAAATTTACAATCTTTCAGTGGTGTAAGAATCGCCACCAGGTCTCAGTTTGGATGTTGCGGCGACCGTCTGTGGGATGGGCCCCACACGTCGTCGCCGCGCGATGACGACGGGATCTGACGCTCTGCTGAGTTCGCATTGGTCAAGCACAGTGCGCGACGCTTACAATCCTGCGACCAATATCGGGCGGTGTGGCCCAACGACTGTGGAAACGACACCTTGAACGATCTCTCAGAAGTTTTACGCGCAACCCTCGGTGAAATCGACTTTGATGCGGCGGCCTTGAAGGCTCGTTATCGCCAGGAACGGGACAAACGACTGCGTGCCGATGGCAACGAGCAATATGTCGAAGTCACCGGCGATTTTTCCA
>JANOXY010000065.1:0-5709 GCA_031418675.1 Pseudomonadota bacterium | reverse complement strand
TAGGCCAGTTCGAACATGGCCTCGGTCAGACGTCCGGCCTCGATGAGATTGCCCTCGGTCGCGATTTCGACGCTCATTTCGCCGACCCGGCTGAGCGTGGGATCGTCGGAGAAGTCGCGCTTGCCAGGGTAGGTCAGATCGGCCCACAGACGCTCGCCGGACAGCAGCAGGCGCCAGGCGCGCTCGCTGCCACGCAGCTTGAAGGTGTAGCCAAAGATTGACGGGCTGGCCTGGTGGTCTATGACTCGACCCTTGTAGATCTTGAGCCACAGGCAGTCGCCGTCGACTTCGAGTTGCACGGCGCCATCAAAGGCCAGCGCCTGGGTCGCGAAGGCGGCGTTGGCGTTGAGGGCATCGACGAATTTCTTCTGCAGTGCGGCATCGGCTAGAAAAGACATGTGCGTCACTCGTGGTGGTGAGCGCGCAGCCTCCCCTATTCCCGCCAAGCTGTAAACCGCATCGACAGCTCTTTTCAGCGCTATCCTCCGCCGCTCATTTACACTCCTGGCACCGACTCATTAAGCTGCGGGCTCACCCAGCGACGCCGCGCGTGCTGGTCAGCACCGTGCCGACGTTCAAATCACTGAGTACCAGCGCCGACCAGGCTGCCTTGCGCGGCCTCACGGCGACGGGATTTTTATCACGCAAGAGGGAGGCTCCCCATGTTCGATACTGCCTGGGTAAAAAAATGGCAGGACGCGGTCAATAAAAATGGCCCTATGCGCTGGATCGGCAAACACTTCACGGCCGATCTGCTGTTTGGCTTTGGCGACAAGGAATACGTCGTCTCATTCCAGCAAGGCAAACTGACGGAGGTCAGCGACCAGCAAGGGCCGGAAACCCGCTACCAGCTCGCTATCCGCGGGCCGGCTGAGTCTTGGGCAAAATTCTGTCAGCCGGTGCCACCGCCGATGTACAACGATTTGTGGGCGATGGCCCATCCGTTGCACGGACGCGTCACGCTGCAAGGCGATCAGATGGTGTTGTGGCAGAACATGCGTGCGCTCATGTGGGCGCTCGATCGCATGCGCGAAGTTTGAGGGGAACACTACCGTGGCAAAGATTGAACCGATCACCGGCCGCTATATCTGGGTGCCCTATGAAGGCACCGAATATCGCATTTTCTTCGAAGAGGCAGGCCAGGGCATCCCTCTGGTGTGTTTGCATACCGCGGGCACCGATTCCCGTGAATGGCGTCACCAGTTATGTGACCCGGCCATCAACAAAAATTTCCGCGTCATCGCGCTAGACCTGCCGCGCCATGGCAAATCGATACCACCCTACGAGTGGTATCAGGAAAACGAGGAATACAAACTCACGGCCAAGTTCTTCTCCGGCATCTTGATGGCTTTCTGTCGCGAGCTCGGTCTCGACAAGCCGGTCATCATGGGCAGTTCCATGGGCGGCAACATCTGCCTGCATCTGGCGGAGAGTTATGAAAGCGAACTGCGCGCCCTGATCGCTATCGAGGCCTGCGAGCATTCGCCGGGCTGGCATCTGGACTGGTTGCGTCATTCCCACATCCACGGCGGTGAGACCTGCGCCACTTCGGTGTTCGGACTCATGGCGCCACAAAGCCCGGATAAATACCGTTGGGAAACCTGGTGGTATTACTCCCAGGGCGGACCCGGTGTGTTCAAGGGCGATCTCTACTTCTACAGCGTCGATCACGACTTCCGTGGCCGCACGGAGAAGCTCTCGGGCAAAATCCCGATGTTCTACATGACCGGGGTCTACGATTTTGCGTGTACGCCGGAAATGACCGAAGAAGCGGCGCGCAAGACCAAGAACTCCGAGTGCATCATCATGGAGGAGATCGGGCATTTCCCCATGAGCGAAAATCCCGATGTGTTCAACCGCTACTTGATGCCGGTGCTGGATAAGATCCTGGCGCTTAGATAGTTCGTATACCACGAGCGACCGACGGCAGCGGCCACGAGCCGCTGTCGTGTTTAATTACCTGCCGGCGGGCGACGCTCACCGGCTCAGCTAAGCACTCTGCGTGGAAGCAAACCCATGACCGACGAAAATCAGGAAATTGTTGCGCAGCTGCGCGACACGGTGAAAAAAGTCTGCGAAGAATTTGCCGGCGAATATTGGCGCGCCAAAGATCGTGAGCGTCAGTATCCCAAGGAGTTCGTCGATCGTCTGACGGAACTGGGCCTGCTCGCCGCTTTGATTCCGGAAGAATACGGCGGCAGTGGTCTGCCGATCTCCATGGGCGTTGAGATCCTGAAGGCCATCCATGAATTTGGTGGCAATGCCGGCGCCTGCCATGCCCAGATGTACACCATGGGCACGGTGCTGCGTCACGGCAACGCGGAGCAGAAACAGAAATATCTGCCGGGTGTGGCCTCCGGTGAACTACGCCTGCAGGCCTTCGGCGTCACGGAACCCACCGCTGGCACCGATACCACCAGTATCTCGACCGTCGCGGTGCGGGACGGTGACAAGTACATCGTCAATGGTCAGAAGGTGTGGACCTCGCGGGCGCTGCAGTCGGATCTCATGATCCTGCTGGCGCGCACCACGCCCAAAGACAAAGTGGTCAAGCGCGCCGATGGTCTGTCGGTATTTCTCATCGACATGCGCGAAGCAAAAAAGAACGGCATGACCATCAACCCGATTCGCACCATGATCAACCATTCAACCACCGAGATTTTTTTCGACAATGTGCCGATCCCGGCCGACAGCCTGATTGGCGAAGAAGGTAAGGGCTTCCGTTATATTTTGTCGGGCATGAATGCCGAACGCATTCTGATTGCCGCCGAATGCATCGGCGATGCGCGCTGGTTCATCAAGAAGGCGTCGGACTATGCCCGTGAGCGGGTGGTGTTCGGGCGCCCCATCGGCCAGAACCAGGGCATTCAGTTTCCGATCGCCCAGGCGTTTGCGAACACCGAAGCGGCCGAAGCGGTATTGGAAAAGGCCTGCCGCAAATACGAGTCGGGCGAAAACGCCGGCACCTATGCCAACCTGTCCAAGATGCTGGCGTCGGAAGCGGCTTGGGCAGCGGCGGATACCTGCATGCAGACCCACGGCGGTTTTGGTGTGGCCGAGGAATACGATGTGGAACGCAAGTTCCGCGAGTCTCGGCTGTATCGCATCGCACCCATTTCGACCAATCTGATCCTGTCCTACATCGCCGAGCACGAACTGGAACTGCCACGTTCCTATTGAGCGCCAGTGGGCTGTTGGATCTGAACACGACGCCCGATGGCACGATGGGTGTGAAACCCTGTCGTGCCGTTGGGATTGCGCCAGCGGCCGGCGCCAGACCTCGGGTTTGAGCGCGCCCCGGCAGCCCTGCTATCGCGCGGTACGCCCCAATCAATTTGTGATGCCTTGAGTAGCCCCCATGTCGACACTCCCCCTTTCGGACCTGTTGGTTGTTTCCCTCGAACAGGCGGTTGCTGCGCCCTACTGCACCCGTCTGCTCGCCGAAGGTGGTGCGCGCATCATCAAGCTTGAACGACCTGAGGGTGATTTCGCCCGTGCTTATGACACCGCCATCCACGGCCAGAGCGCCTATTTTGTGTGGCTGAACTCGGGCAAAGAATCGATCGCGGTCGACTTGACCCAGCCGGCGGATGCGGCGCTGCTGCGTTCCATGCTGGCGCGCGCAGATGTGTTCGTGCAGAACTTGAAGCCCGGTGCAGTCGATCGACTCGGTTTCGGTTTTGCTGCCGTAAACGCCCTGAATCCACGCTTGGTCATGTGCAGCATCTCCGGTTATGGCAGCACCGGGCCGTACGCCGACATGAAGGCCTATGACGCTTTGATTCAGGCCGAGACAGGCTTGTGCTCGGTCACCGGCACAGCGGGTTCACCAAGTAAGGTCGGCGCTTCGATCTGCGACATCTCGACCGGATTGAGTGCTTACGGCGAGATATTGAAGGCCTTGTACGCCCGCGGCAAAACTGACCTCGGAACGCATATCGAACTGTCTCTATTTGAGGTCTTGTCCGAGTGGATGGCTGTACCCCTGGCGATCCTGGAGTATACCGGCAAGATGCTGAGCGGCACCGGCATGGATCATGCGCAGCTCGCGCCCTATGGCGCCTATGCGACAGCCGATGGCCCGATATTCGTCGTGATCCAGAACAACCGTGAATGGGCTCAGCTGTGCAAAGACGGATTGGGGCGACCGGACATGACCGATGACCCCCGCTACCGCACGAATGTCGCGCGGGTCGAGAACCGCGATGCCTTACGGGCAGACATGGAAGCGGTGTTTGCCCGCTACTCTCAGGCTGAACTGGCCGACAAACTCAACCGGGCCGGCATCGCCTGCGGCAGCATCAACGACATCGCCGGCCTGCAAAAACATCCCGCCTTGCGGCGCAAGGAGATCAGCGCCGATGGTCAGGCGGTGTCGTTGATCCGACGCACCGGTGATTTGTTGAACTCAGCAAAAGTGCCGGCACTCGACGAACAAGGTGCGGCCTTGCGCGCCGAGTTCACGCGCGCATAAGGCAACGCCGGCGATCCCGCCGGCGTGGATTTTCACCGCTCATCGCCCCATGCGATGCGCGTTTCACGATCAGCGGCGAACCAGCGCCGCTCAGCAGGAGGAGGAAACATGGCCGAGCACTATATTGACGGACCCTTTTTTGAAGACTTCCACGTCGGCCAGGTGTTTGCCGCACCCGCCGTGACCGTCACCGAAGGCCACACAGCGTTTTACCAATCGGTGACTGGCGATCGCATGCGCTTGCCGCTGGACCGGCATTTATCCCAGGCGGTCACGGGCGAGTCCCGCGGCTTGGTGCATCCGATGCTGGTTATCAATCTGGTCAATGGCCAGACAACCTTTGCCTCGCAACAGGTCAAGGGCAATCTTTTTTATCGGGGTCTGCTGCTGCTTGCACCGGTCTACTTGGGCGACACCCTTACCACCACCACCAAAGTGGTCGGCCTGCGGCAGAACAAAGCGAAGCCGGGACGCGACGCCACCGGCATGGTGGCTCTAGAAATGGAAACCACCAATCAAAATGGCGTGCGTGTCATGCAATATTGGCGCTGCCCCATGATTGCCTGTCGTGATGCCAATGCCGACACCGGCCGCAACGATGCATTCGACTGGATCCCAGAACGCCTGCAGGACGCGCAGCTAAGCGCAGCCATTCCCCAGGGTTGGAAGCTGGCAGCCATGGCGCCAGATCGTTATCTCGTACCCGCTCCGGCACTAGCAGTGGGTGATCGGGTGATTATTGGTCCGCAGGACACCGTGACCTGTGCGCCCGAGTTGGTGCGCATCACCGGCAATATCGCCGTGACCCACACTGACGCGTCACGCAGCTATCTCGGCAAGCGCCTGGTTTATGGTGGACACACCATCTCGATCACCTTGTCCCAGATCGGTCGCGCGCTACCCAATATGCTGACCTTGATCGGCTGGCAGGGCTGTGAGCACACCGCACCGGTGCTGGAAGAAGACATCATCCGCAGCGAGTTCAGCGTCACCAGTGCGACGCCCGTTGCCGCTGGCGGCAAGCTGCTCGAATTACACGCCCTGACCTTCGCCAAACGCGCCGCGGCCGGCAAACAAGCGTATGACGAGAGCGCGGTGCTTGATTGGCGATTGGTGGTGTGGAGTCTGTAACACGCGCTCACGGCGCCTGTAGGTGCGAATTTATTTGCACATCCGATGTGCAAACTCTGGAATCAAATGTGCGAATAAATTCGCACCTACATGGTCGGTTGTTA
>JANOXY010000064.1:0-5539 GCA_031418675.1 Pseudomonadota bacterium | reverse complement strand
CGTTGGTAGTGCTGGCTTGCACCAGTGCCCTGCTTATTTGGTTCGCCGTGGACCAGCGCGCGCGCGCGTAATCTCGTCACCACCGACAGCGTCGGCGTGTTTGGTTTCAGTGTGTCATTGCACTTATGGAAGGCACGGGATCGGATGCTCACTGCAGTCGACGATTCGCTACCTGGCCACAGCACAGAAAGGCGTTCGTGATCCGGTCCGACCCACGACACTGACTCCACACCGTGAACACCTCCGGGGTCCTGCGAACAAGCTCAGCACGCCAGACTAACGAGTGCCAAAATCGAGACAGATTGAAGTGAGGCGGCTCGAAAGATAATCCGCTACGGCGCGGCCGTGCTGTGATGCGCCCTTTCCTGAATAAGTGTCTGCGTACGCGGGGCTAATCTAACCGGCGGGGTCATGGCGTATGTCGTGGCCAAGGATCTCGGAACGCGCGCACAGCACCTGTTCGGCGGCCCGTTGGCGCGCCGCGTCTGGGTCGAGTGCTGGCTCAGACTCGAGCCCTTTGGCCAACCGCACATTTAACGCACACATGGCCGCGATACTGGCGGCAGCGCGCCTTACCTGCACCGCCTGCGCATCGTTGTTGAACATCTCGAGCACCGCTGCGTAGCGCTGGTGGTGTAACGCGCGCTGCAGCGCCGATGGGGTATCGCCGGCGGCCAGCCGGGCGGCGATATCGCCATCGATCGCCGCTGCGCCACGCTCGTCGCAACTCACACCGGCGCGCTGGGTTGCGGGGGCGAGCAGCCACACCGCCCGTGCATCGTGATAACCCTCGCACCAGCCGAGCTGCCGCAGGCTGTAGGACAAGCGGTAGTGCACGTTGTCCGCTGGCAACAGGGCGGCCTGCACCCCGTAAGCTTGCAGCAGCGACGCGGCATTACGCCCACCAGCCAGCATGGTGAAGAAGTCGTCGTATACCGCGCGCGGGTAGCTGTCGTAGCGACCGTTGAAATAGACCTTCACCGGCGCATGCAGCGCGTAGGACAGATAACCGCTGAGTTCGTAGGGCGCGAGCAGCCGACCGCGAAAGCTGCTGGCCGCGATGGCCGCCACCGCCTGGGGCAGCAGCTTGATGTTGACCGCGTGTGGCACTAGCCAGCCGGCGAGGGCATCGGCTCGCAATGGATAAGCATAGCCCGCGGTGCCACCGCCAAAGAGGTGCACTGACACCAGCAGCAAGGCAGCAAGGGCCCATCCGCGCCCCCGCCGTGCGGTGGTGACGGAATGAATTGGTAACACCGCCGCCACCGCCAGTGGCATGAGCCACAGAAAACGCACGGCAAAGGCTGCCGCCGTCAGCGCGAGTGCGGCCCACAGAATGCGATGGGGGGCGCGCGCGTTACGCGCGCGCAGCGCTGCAATGGCCGCCACCAGCACCGCACCCAACACCAATAAGTAGGCTGCCAACACCAGCGGCGCTGACCACGGTAAGACATGGCTCAGACCCGCGGGTCGGACGAACAAACGTCCCCACTCATCCACCACGCGCGTCAGCGGGTTATTGGCATCGTGTATGAAGTAGAAGACGTATTGGCGCAGCCCCTGCGGATTGAGCGCCACCGCCGCGAAGGCCGCTATCACCAGCACAAGGTGGGGACGGGACAACGGCGCACGGGTCAAGAGCCACGCCAACAGAAAAGGAAAAACAATCATCACCGTTGCGTGGGCATTGCTCCACAGCACCGTGATCAGTAGGACGCCCAGCACGCGCCCGGCGCTCAGGCGCGGCGTGCAGTAGAGATTGAGCAGGGCGAACAGGCCAAGCATCGCGAGCAGTTCCGGTCGCAGCTGCAACAGACGCTGATAGCCAAACAACACCAGGCTGGCCACCAAGACGAGCGCCAACGGCGGCGTGAAGCCCTGCCTGCGGCCGAAACAATAAACCTGATGCATCACCGCACTGGCGAGCAGCATTTCCAAGGCCCGCAACGCCGGCATGCCACCCAAGCGATCGACCTGCGCCACCAGCAGTTGGAACAGCCATTCCTGGTAGTACTGCGGGTGTCCTGCTGCGGTGAAGAGCAGCGGCTCTTCCACCGGCAACCCACGCAATTGCAGGAACACGCGGCCGAGCGCCACATGCCACCAAATGTCGTCGGCAAGCAGGGGCTGGGCGAGATCGAGGATCAGGCGCAATACGACGGCCATTGCGAGGATGACGATGAACGTTACGGCCAGGCCATCAAACATCCGTGCAGGCAGTGACCCATGCTGTACTTGATTCATCGAAGTGCGTGAGCGAGTGCGAGGCGCTTGCTGTTCATTGTGGATGGGCGGCGGCACCGTTGAAAAAGGGTTTTGCTCGGAGCGCAGCACGAAGCATCGGCAATGATTGGGCTGGCTCTGGACGACACCGCAGCAAGCTTATACGGACATCAGGACACGCGCATGTTGCGCGGCGACTACGGCAGCTCGTGGGATCTTTCACATCGCCGCGAGCAACTTCCACGAGGCGGCTGATTCGGATTTAGGTGTCCCCCTATGTCATCGCGACGTGCCGCGCCGGCGCTGCTGACAGGTTTGGGAGGTCGATGCGTCAGCGTACGCCGATTCGGGACACCCACCCTGGGGACTGCCGCGCCGCGACCAGCCGCTATCGTTGACATCGCCTCTAATCGGCGTCGCTCTTGATGCGCATCAGCCGCTGCGAGATCACGACATCGGCCACCGCCTGCGCCGCCAACGCCTGACCGGCATCGTTCCAGTGCTGGTCTCCCGAGTGGAAGTAAAGCGTATTCGCCCGGTGCGCTTGAAACATTTTCCATAGGTTGACAGCCGGGATCCCGGGTCGCGCGGCAGCCGTCGACACGGTGTCGATAAGCGTCGTGCGCCGACAGGTCGGATAACTGCCTTCGTCGATCTGGCCGAGGTCGTAGCCATCCACCGCCTTCAATCTGATCCACGGGCGCAAGCGGATTGACGAACAGCTTTGCCAGCACCTTCCTCATAGCGTGATACCGGTACGGGCCATGCCCATCGAGCCACAAGCGCGACTCGAGCTCAGACGCAATGCTGAACCCGCTCGCGGCGAGCGCACCATCGGGATCCAAAGTGAAAATTCTATTACGGATGAGATCGCCGAACTCGTTATCGGCGAAGACGGCGACGAAGACGAGGTCGGCGACAAGCAATCCGCTTCGCGTCCGCCATGCGCAGACTCACCTGATCAAGTCAGTACGCAATGACGCCGGCGTGCACAGCTTCAACTGGCATTACGGGCGGCGATCTTAACTTGCACAATCGCGATCCCTGCGAGCACCGCAAGGCGCTGGCAGGCGATCGCATTGGCCGCATGACCGTGTTCGTATTAGAACGCGGAAGATTAGTTCATGAGACATGGTTCTCAGATCGAGAACTGCGTCCTGTTGTTTCAATGTTTGTCATCTAGGGTCAATTTACAAGCTTGGTGCTGCGCTCAGGCTTACACGGAACAGCTCAGACAATAAGAGTTGGGAGGGACAGATGAATAATCTACATAACCCACTTCATGTGTTGCGCCGCGCTGGCGCCAAATCTCACGCGTCTTCGGCGACACGCAGTCCGCCACTTGCATCCACCCATTTGCACTCGAGGAGGACCAGGTCATGACATCTGGAAGATTCGCGCGTCTCGCCGCGACGTCACTCGCGGCGTTAAGTCTGGGGCTCAGCGTTTCGCTTGCCACCGCAATGGAAGTAAAGAAGTTCGCGATCGGGGATTTCACCAACGAATGTGGCGGCAGTGAGCGTCCGAGCTGGCCCAATATGGTCGATGGCTGGTATGACGAAATGGACGATGAAGGCCATTTAAAGGACGGCAACTATGTCGATGGCAACATGACGCTGGACCGCTTCTGCGACCCCGATTGGAACGGCGACTGCAACGATGACGCGTACATCGACGACGCTGACGCTTTTATCATCGCCACCCACGGCGCTGATAGCGAAGATCATTGGCAGGGTCTCATGCGCTGGGCCTGGGACGGGCATTGCCGGCTGGACGGCGGCGGCAGCGGGGACGAAATGTGGGCTGGCGATATGGACGCGGAATTCGGCGTGCTGTCGTCCTGCCATAGCGGCGACGACGACAATATGCCCGGCTTGCGCAAAATGATGTACGACCCCAACGACTCGCCTGGTAATGGCCGTCGCGCCCATCAGTTCCAGGTATTCCACGGTTTGATGTACATCTCGAATGGACGTCGCGACGACTATGAAGACTTTGCCGACGAAGCTCATTCCGATTCGATGTCGGATGCCTGGGTGTACAACCAGATCGACAGCAAGCAGTGTCCGGTAGCCTATGCCATCAGCAGTTCGGAAAGCGGTTGCCTGACGCGACTCAATCATGAGCGCTACAACTACGTATACGGCGATCCGCCTGGCAACAACTACTACTGCTGGAAAGCATTTCTCGATTGCAATCCGGACGACGAAACCGCTTGGAATCCACCGTAGTCAACCCTGTCGCACGTGCCGCCAACCTTTAAATTCGGGAGTTGCGCCATGTTTAAATTTGCGCCCAGAGAGGCTTCGATTACGCTGATCCTGCTACTCCTTGCAGGTCCTGCTGCGGCGGTCAAAGACGCCGGGGGAACGCCGGTGCCGCCGCCCGGGCAAGCACCGAGCAAAGAAGATATCGAGAGCATGGTGGATGCAGCCATGCCGTCCGACATCAAGGGCGATAACCGCGCGCTGCTCGCCACGCTCATGAAGCCGACGGTGGCGCCACTCGGTCCGTCGGATGTCTTTGATGTTGCCACTGCCGGTCGCGCGCTGCGCTTGCGGCGCGCCACGCCGGAGAAAGGCTGCTTCTTGCCGCGCCCACCTTATGACTGCACCGTCAGTGATGGCGCGCGCGGTGGCGGTGGCGCGTATAAAGAGATACACGCCGATGCGCTGGGTAATCTGCGCTTTGTCAGCCGTTTGGCCGACCCGACCAATGGCAATCCTGAATCGGGCAAACCACCCCCGCCGACTAAATACTCGCGGGATGACAAAGCGGCTCTTGCCGGCTTCTTCGACATGTTCGTCAAGGTCTTCGCTGGGCCGCCGGGCGAGGCGCCGCCGGTGGACGACTGGAAGGTGCAGAAACTGGCTATTGGTATTGCCGATCCCGACAAACGCGCAGCGCCAACCATCCACGTCGTCGCCGGTGTCGTCAATGTGCCACGCCTGCTCAAGGTGCCGGGCCTCAGCACGCCGACCATTCCCGTAATCGGTTCGAAAGTGCAGGGTTCGATGGATGACCAAGGCATCTTCCGCGTCGAGATCGACAATTGGACGCGGTTCACGATGCCGGACCGGCTCGCGCAAGCGACGACGCCGTCACGCAGTGCACTGGTAAAGACCATCGCCGAAGAACTCAGCCGTGAGCTGAGCGCCAAGCCAAAGTCCATCAAGGTGGAGATCGCTTATGCCAAAAGTAGCCAGTTCAGCGAACTCGCCATCGGCGGCACGAGTGAAGAAGATGGCAGCGCCGGCGCTGCTGCCGCCGCGGCAGCAGCGCCGATACCCGATGAACACCGCTACGTGCCCGTACT